>JBBJOD010000147.1:0-9822 GCA_037721715.1 Chitinophagaceae bacterium
AGTTAAATAGTTTTAGAATTAACGACTTAATTATTATAATTATAATCAGGCGAAAATTTAGTACCGGATTTCTTTTTATGCAATGCGCCGATGTGTTCTTTCCTGATGATGGCATCGTGAAAAAGATCTTTTACGAAAACCGTTTCATTTGGCACCCCGGAAACCCTTTGGGTGTTTGTTTCATTATCAGTAAACATCACTTCCCTGGGCGGTTGAAAATACAAGTAGTAGGTGCCAAGCCTGCCATGCGTTGCTTTTACCGAATTTTTATCCAGGTAGCTTATCTGCGGACCTTTAACAGCGTTGTAATTGCCGTGCCTGTTAAAAAACCAAAGGGTAGGCAGCACTGTTATTTCTGCAGCTTTTGTATAACGGTTATGAATATCTACTTTGATAAATATGTCCTGCGAGTTCTGTTTAGCATATGTTATGGTGACATCAAAATATTGGTTGTTATCAAATACGCCCGTATCCAAAATCTCGAATTCAGGCTCCATTTTGGAACGTTGGCGGTTTTCTTCCTTTAATTCCTTGTATGGAAACTCCTGCTGCGGGTATTTATACAAATACTGCATAAAGAAATGCGTTGGCGTGTTGTCAAGGTAATAATAAAGCTCTTTTACATCTTCACCATGGTTTCCTTCGCTGTTGCCAAGGCCGAATAGCCTTTCTTTGAGTATCTTATCTTTTCCATTCCATAAAGCAATGGAAAAGCAAAGGTTCTGGAAGTAATCCGATATACCCGCCAGGCCGTCTTCTCCCCATTTATAAGCACGGCAATGTGCATGTTCAAACGGAAAATAGTTCCAGGCGTCCCCATACATACCATAATCTTCACGTACAGTGCCCCACTGGCGCTCACTTAAATACGGACCCCATTGTTCAAGTGGAATTTTGTTGGTTGCATTCACTGCTAACCGTTGGTGTTCTGCAGTCATGTTCGTTATTTTGGGCGCTACCTTTTCCTCGTCGGCTTCAATTAACCGACATTACTCTCCAGAGTAAACGGAAAGAGATAAACGGAAACGTAATATCTTTTAACAATAATTGATAATGATTGGTAAAAGTCGGCAGGCATTCATTGCTATACGTACAGCAATACCTTAGTTAGCGAAACGAAGTTAAGGATTTAAGGCATGCAAGTAGAGCAATAACAAATGACTGCGTTATGAGGGATTATCGAGGCGTTGTTTCAGCTTTCAACTTTTGAAGAACAGACCGCAGTTTTTTGGGGTCTTTCATATACGGCTCGAGGTTGAAAACAGCCACTTTCCTGAATTCTATCGGGTGACTTTCGCTTTGAAGAGATATGTAGCCCTGCCTGATCAATGCGCCGTCTTTAAATCCACCGGCCTGCACCCACTTATCTCGGCCGTCGTATTGCGGTTTTCGGTAAGTTAACACGGTGTCGCCTTCCACGATATGATGGATCAGCGAATCTCTTAAAACGAGCGCTCCTGCCCTAACCCATTGTTCACCGTGATAAGAATTCGATTTTGAATCTACGCAATGCGGCGTAAACAATTTTTTGTTCATTACAACATTGGTGCCCGGGGTACACAGGTTAGCAGTATGCCTTTCATCTATTCCATTACCACCCAGTAACTGCATTTCCAGTGAGATGGGAAAATCCTGCTCAAGTTTCATCGTCTCTGGAGCCGGTGAATGAAGCATAGCGCCGCTGTTGCGTACCGCCCACCCCGGACCTCCTTCCACCTGTTTGCCGGTAAATCGATATTCAATTACCAGCAGGTAGGCGGAAAATGGTTTCTTGTAAAATAGGTGCCCGAATTGTTCTTTGAAGCCGGCGTACTTGTCATAACTCACTTTCAGCTTTCCATTCTCTACCCGGAAAGTATTTCCAAAATTTTCATTCAAGGGGTGGTCTTTTATTTTAACCTTCCAGTCTTTAAGGTCTTTCCCGTTGAATAACTGTATCCATTTGTTTGCTGCGGGTCGTGCCTGGGATATAGCTGTCAAATTCAAAACCAATAAGCAAGCGATGAATGATACTTTCATACTTTTAAAATTAAATGTTTTAAACTCAACGCCAAAAGATGTTTGTAAAAGATGGTAGCGCACAGCCAAAAATACATAGGCGTAAAACATGCAGAAAAAATTAATACCCTGGCAACTTTGTATTACGAAACTAATCGTATATTAGTGCCATAATACTAATGTATGTCAAATACCAAATATATTAAACCAACAGAAAGCGAGCTGGAGATCCTGGGGGTGCTTTGGCAAAGGGGCCTTGCCAGTGTTCGGGAAGTGCATGAAGAATTGGCGCGTAATAAAGATGTAGGATATACCACCACATTAAAACTGATGCAGATAATGAATGAGAAAGGGCTGGTAAAAAGAGATGCCTCTGTTAAAACACATATCTACCAGGCGGCCGTAAGCAGGGAAAAGACGCAGAAACATTTACTGGGTAAAATGATAGACGGATTGTTTGGTGGTTCTTCTACTCAACTGGTAATACAAGCGTTGGGAAATCATAAGACGTCCAAAGAAGAACTCGAAGCCATCCAGCATTTATTGAACGATCTTAAAAATCAATAAAATGACACTGCTGAGCCAATCGGAATTTTTGAAAGCTCTTGGTTGGGCCTTGTTAAACAGCCTGTGGCAATTTGGGTTGTTGTGGTTGATATTTATTATACTAACGAGCCTTTTTAAACGGATAACTCCAGCCGGTAAATATGCATTTGCCCTGGGAACCATTGCGAGCGGAGCAATATGGTTTGCCACCGGGCTAATCACCAGGTTTATGGATCCTGATTCGAGTTTGCCTTATTCTAATGGCTCTTATTTTACAGCCTTTTCTAATGCTATTGGCAGTTACCTGGATAACAGTCTCTCTTATCTTTCTACAGCCTACCTGGTAATTGTAGCCGCTTTGTTTATGCGTTTCTTCAGGTATTTTTATAGTTCTTTTACCATTCAAACAAAAGGCCATAGTAAACTCCGCGCAGAACTCCGTCTGTATGTAAAAGAACTGGCCGACCAGCTGGGCATTCGCCGCAAAGTAAGTGTTTGGGTTTCGGAGCATATTGACACTCCCATGATCATTGGTTTTCTTAAACCGACCATTCTGATACCGATCGCCAGTATCAACCAACTGACTGTCAGGCAGCTTGAAGCTGTCTTGTTGCACGAGCTGGCACATATTAAGAGAAATGATTACGTGGTGAACCTTTTTATAGCCACCGTGGAGATTATTTTTTTCTTCAACCCCTTTTCGAGGTTGCTCATCGAATCTGTAAAGCAGGAAAGGGAAAAATCTTGTGACGACTGGGTTATCCAGTTTCGTTTTGATCCCTACCAATACGCCTCGGCGCTGCTACAACTTGAACAATGCCGTACTGCCTTTCATTCCACCAGCCTTGCTGCTACCGGGGAAGACCGAAAAGTGCTGCTTCACCGAATCCAAAGAATAATGGGTTTAAAGAATACCCATCCAAAAAACCGTTGTAAACTACTTACTTATTTTGTATTAATCGGGTTGATAAGCCTGATCGCTTTTTTAGATCCTGGTACGATGGCCGTAAAAAAACTGGTTTCTAATTTCCCTATTGTAGACAATTACTTACCGGCAATCACTGATTACAACGATGTAAATATTATGGCACCCAGAACGATAACCAAGCCTGACAGCTATCTCCAGCAAAAGAAAGCAACAGCCAAAAAACCGGTAGAAATCGTGCCGTATCATAATACACCGGAAAAACCGGAAAACATCCCCGATGAAAATGGGTTACTACTCACAGATGTTTCTTATGACGAAGACTATGAACATGCTTTAATAGCATCGCTCACTAATAGTGTAAGTAAGGAAGAAAGAGATTTTTCTATACCTGAACAGGCAGCGCCTGTTATACCGCCGATTTTATCCGTGAGCGAGTTTCCTTACGTACCGCAGTCAAGTTTTTCCTACTTCCTCGAAGACACCAGCAAACCAAAAACTAAATTAGAGAGCTATAAGGAACTTGTCGCACGTGAATCATTGGTACAGGCAAAAAACGCGGTTGACAAAATCGACTGGACCCGGATTGAGAAGAGCCTTCAAAAAAGTAAAATTGACCTGGTAAAACTCCGCCGGGAAATACAAAAGTCATTACAGGAATTGAACTGGCTGGAGATCAACCAGCAGGTAAAAGATTCCCTGAATAATGAAGCCGCTGATAATCTCAAAGCTTCATTACTGGATGAGTATGAGGCCATCAACAATTTCAAAGTAAGGCAGCGGCAGTACCAGGAAATAAACATGCAGTTACTACATCAGCAGGAACAGCTAAAAAGAGACGAAGAGCTTCAGCGACTAAACATTGAGAAGAAGTTGCAGAAAAGAAAGATTGTTTATATATAACTGTCGGGTATCAGCTGTTAGCATTCAGCTTTTCGTTATCCAGCAAAGACTTTCCAAATCAGAAACCCGACAGGCTTACTTGGAGAGAAAATTTATTGAAAGGGTACTACCTGCCTTTAGTTCTTTCTAATTCAATGTCGCAGCCGACAACCCACAGCCTTCAAACTACCATACATTTCTCGGGCATGAATCACCGTAATTGTTTCCGATGAGGAATCCAATAATAATCTCATGCGTGCCTTTACTGACCGTATTTAACCGGGAGGTGGTATAATCGTAAGAATATCCTGCATTGAAGGTGTTGGAAATATTTAAGCCAACCATCCCGGCGAATCCATCTTTTAAACGATAACTGGCTCCTGCCCAAAGCAGGTCATGGTACTGGACCTTAATATTAAAATCGACCTGTGCAGGCAGAGGTTGAACAAATTTAAGCATTACCGAAGGCAGGGCAGAAAAGTCATCATTCAACATAAAACGATAACCTGCCGTAGCAAAAATATGTGGAATAAACTTTGAATCTGCGGTCTTGAGACGAAGCTCAGAGAAATATACCTTTTGGCTAATGATCTGCTGAGCCGACAATCCAATGAAATAGTCTGATGAGTAGAGATAAATACCGGCGCCAAAATCGGGCCTCACCTGGTTGATGTCTCCCGAGTTATAAACAGCCGGATCAACCGGGTTGGCACTTCCAAAGTCGAGTTTAGTCCTATCGAGGCCCAGGTTCCTTACACCTGCTTCAAACCCAGCGGATAAACTTGTTTTGGCAGCGATTCCAATATGATAAGCATAACTTAGGTATCCACCAAAACGGTTCAGCGGTCCTGTCCGGTCATTGATGATCTTTAAGCCCAGGCCATGATGGGGCTTCGCTGCTTCATAATCCTGCCAGTAACTCCGGCCACGAGGATTTTCACCCGGCATGTCAAAAGAAGTGATCGTTGTACGGTCGTCTTTTTTACCAATCGGTTTCTGAATAGTAAAATAAGTTGTAAGGGGGGCATCTTGCAACCCCACCCATTGGTGCCTGTGACTAAGCTTTACATCCGTATAGTTTTCTATCCCTGCCAGTGCGGGATTAAGTATGTATTGATTCAGGATATACTGAGTATAGTGAGGCTGCTGTTGTGCCTGTAATAAAATCATCAGGCCTAAAAAGGCAGCAACGAAGGAAAATTTTTTCATACAGCTTTTAATTTAACGGATAAGGGTAACCGAACCATTCATCCGGGGCCTCCCGTTTTTTGGATCAATGATCCAGTAATAGGTTCCCATTGATAAGGGGCTTCCGTTGTAGGCACCATCCCATTCTTTTCCGTAACCAATTGACCGGAACACCAATTGCCCGTAGCGATTATATACCTCCACCGTGGCTCCCGGATAGGATGATAGGTATGGTATCTTCCACGTATCGTTTACCGCATCCCCGTTTGGTGAAAACGCATTTGGCACTTCTATTTGCCTGAGCACGGTTACAAGAACGTCATCCATGGCGGTGCAACCCATAATTGATGCTACCTGCAACTGGTACCTGGTATCCACTTTAGGAGATACTTTCGGTGTCAGAACGTTGATATTGTCCATTCCCAAAGAAGGGCTCCAGGCATACCTGGAATTTAGGCTCGCCCTGGCGGCAATAACTACCGATCCACCTTCCAGTACTACTCTATCCGGCCCTGCGTCGGCAGTGGGAGTAGCATAAACCTGTATGGTTTTATCGGTCAGAGATGCACAACCGTTCGCTGCATTAAACGTATAACGAAGTGTATGCAAGCCGGCTCCGGCTGCTTTTGGGTTAAATACACCGGTAGAGGAAATAAAACCTCCTGTAAAAATACCTGTACCGGCAAGCCCGGATAACTCTTTAGGCAGACTGACCTGCAGTAACGTTACCTCCTGGCATACTCCCGGAATAGAGTCGAATGCAACCCTGGGGCTTGCCTGCAAATCAACATTCATTGTTTTCTGGTTCAGGCAGTTCGTGCCCGAGTAAGCCACATACATGATTTGAAAACTCTTTGTAAGTGGCAAGCTGAATTCCACATATTTGTGGGAATACGTTTTTCCAACTACCGGGGCTTCATCGGTTGTCTTGGCTGTGGGATCGTTCAGGTAATCCCAATAGATTTCGAGCCGGGTGATGTTACCAAAATCTACGGAAGACCGATCGGTGATGCTGACTGATTCATTGCTGCATAAAGGTGCAGGCTGCCTGATCGAAAAATCTGCTTTTGGTATTGCTCCGTTAACAGTAAACTTTTTCAATGTATCCGCATAACATCCTTCGGAAGAAGTAACACGCATACTGATATCATAGACACCTACCGCATGAAATGAATGTGAAGGATTTCTGATAGATGAGGTATTTGGATTATCCGCCGTGGCATTTGCATCTCCAAAATTCCAGGCATAGGTAAGCTGATTTCCGCCGTAAATAGTTGAAGAATCAGTAAAAAGGGCAAAGGGATCGTCGAGGCAAATCTCCGGCAACGCAAAATTTGGGGAAGGCAGGTAGTTTACAGTTACGGGCATCGTTAGTGATTTTTTACAGCCCGTTGTTGTCTCAATATCCAGTTTGATCTTATAGTTGCCGACACTCTTAAATAGGTGAGTGGGATTTTGTTGGTCAGTTGTAGTTCCGTCACCAAAATCCCATTGCCATTTTGCCAAACCTCCGCCCAACGGTGTTGACATGTCGGTGAATTTAACAGACCGCCCGGCGCATGCTGGCTGGTCCAGCGTAAATTTCGCCTGGGGCTGCTCTGTAAAAGATACGATTTTGCTTGCCGTATCTGATAAGCAGCCAATATCAGTTACAGAAGTATATGCAATGGAATAGGAACCGGGAAACTGGTAAATATGAGATGGATTTTTAATGACAGAGCTGGTACCGTCACCAAAATTCCATAGCCACTTGATTACCTGCCTACCGTTTCCATTGCTCGAGTCACTAAAATTCACAGGGTCAGACAGGCACCCGGACTGGGAGATGGTAAACAATGCTTTGGGCTTATCAAAGATCTGGAGGTCGTAATCGATCTGTTGTTCGCCGCTGCAGCCGTCCGAAGTTCGGTTATCGGCAATAAGGGTAATGGGATAAGTACCCGTATTATTGATGGAATATAGTTTGTTCAATGTAAAACGATAAAGAGTTCTTCCGTTTAATATCCAGGTAGAATCGAAAACCGGGTTAGTTTGGATGGTGTCAACGAATAATCCGTTAAAAGACCACTTGATCGTTCCCGGCTGATATGGAAAGGTCATCGAAAACCTGAAAGGTGAATTTTTACATCCTGCCGGGAAAGTTACCACAGCATATTCATTTTTTATACTCACAAACTGGTAAAGATCCTTCAGGTTGGTTCCTGCAGAATAACCATAAGATTCAGCATTGCCAAAGCCATAAGAAGTTGCATTGAAACCGGAATCACAACTCAGCGTATGGGTCCCTTTTGTAACAGTCAGCTGTGCATAGGCATAAGCAGGATTTGCAGCAAGCGGTTTAAAGCTGCCGGCAGGTACACCATCTATTTTAAATGAACTAATTACCTGGGCGGTATTTTTAAGTACCACGTTCAGATGATGTTCATTGATATTGGTATTCACAGAAGGCTGCATTGAATTGAGTGTTACATACGAGATCGTTTGCTCCACCGGATTGAGGTAGATCATCTCCGGATCTCCCTGGCCGGAATTACCGTTACAACCTGCGGTAGTAAGGTATTGCGCTACGATAATGGGTTTATCAGCCTCGATATACTTTGCCTCGTCAGTGTTAAAGTCATAATACTGGTTATTGGTGAAAGACGAAGATGGCAGTACTGTTCCATTAAGCTTCACCGTAGCGGTAGGGTCTGATTTGAATATGCGGTAAAGGTTGAATTGGTTGAAGATACGCTTGGCACCGTTATGTATGTTTTTCCCCAGGTACTTACAGGATACATCTGCTGGTATAAGTTATCTGATGTGCCTGAGCCTGTACAACCGATTGATATTTTGCCGCTTCCGCAAAACACCGCAATTTTTTTACATTTCGTAATTCCGGTGCTCACCGACCTGATCTGTGTACCGGTAAGATCAACTCCTTTAAAAATGTTGCCTCCTCCCGGAACTAATTCGCCCAACACCTGGTAAACCTGGCCCTGCTTGAGACTAACAGAAAAAGGAATACCGGCTCGATGTCCGCCTTTTGTTGCCTGCGATGGAACGATTTCAACGGTTGTAATGCCGGTATCTGCGGCAATCACATCAAAATAAGAATATGAATTACCACTATTGGAAACCTGGGTGTAATTAAGTGAATAGTACTCGCGTCCTAATGTTGAAACCGGCAGACAAAGAGTAGCACCGGAAACGGCATTTACATAAATAAAACTGTAGACAACCACCGGTCTCTCTGCAACTACATGAATTCCCAGGTCGTAAAGGCCCTCATCTGTTAATGCAGCTGTACGAGGAATACTGACGGTGGTTATTTGGTTAGCTGTGACTGAAAACGACTTGGTAAAGCCTATCCCCTTTACTTCAATGCTACCAGATGTATTGACATCAGAGGTCATATACAGTTCCATTTGCTCAGCCTGGTTTTGTGGAGTAATTGTTTCAAACATCCTCACATGGTTACCATAGCTGATCCAAAATTCTTTGCCTTTGTTTGAAAAGTCTTGTGGATAAGCAAACAGTGAAGCGGCCATCAAGAAATTAAGCAATACCAGTTTTAGCATGAACCAATGAAATTAAGTCACTGGGGTCCAATGTACGACATTGAAGGCCACCAAAGAAGCTTCAGACAGGATATCTGCCACCAAGTTTAACCCAGGGTTAAGAGCGACCGCGATCTTTGCGGGCCCTCGCAGAACAACACATCGATAATGGAAAGGCCGGGTATAAAGCCGTTTCTGTCTTCGAAAACCTGCTGGTAACGCAGATCTGGCAAGTGCTGGATGTCTTGCTTCTTTCTACTGGCATAGTCTGCCATGGGGCCAGCCAATTCATTCTCTTTATTTAACCTATAATCCACACCCGCTTTTAAAACCTGCAAAGTCCATTCGAGACAGGCCAGGTTCCAGTCAATAAGAAATTCAAAAGGAAGGGAAAACAGCTGTGCCATTTTGTCACTATAATGATTGAACCAGGGTGAGGGATTATAAGAAGAGACAATACTTCTCCAATGCCGCTGTTGCCATTTTTCATCTTTAGAAATACGAATGTCTTTCAAAATGGTTTTCTGAAGCCTTCCTTGTTGCAATGGAATAGAGAGTAGGATGGGTCCGTTTGCCCCGGCAATCAGGCACCTGTTGTTAAAACTGGTTTTTCGATGAGCTTCATATTGGTCAAAAATAATATCTGAAGTTTGTAATAAAATTTTAAAGTAGTATATATTTCCAAAGTATTGAATACCAGGTAATTCATTCATAGTTTCCAATATTATTTTGTTATACGACAAA
>JBBJOD010000613.1:0-2532 GCA_037721715.1 Chitinophagaceae bacterium
CGGATCCCGGGGCTGCCACCGAAACAACGCGGTCAACACCACTTGATGTGGCAGTGGCGGCCTGGAGCTTTCCAAACAAGGCATTGGCAGAGGTGTCTGAGCCCGTAATGAATACCCCCAGCCATCCGAGTACCGGCGCAAAAAATGGAAACAGCGAGCCGGTGTTTGCGAGCGCTTCAGCCATGGTAAGCGTTATGCCGGAATCATTTACAAGGTAAGCAAATGCCAGGACGGATGCTATGGTGATGATAGGGAATTTCAACTGCTTTAGTGTAGTGATAAAAATTCTTCCGGCGTCACCAAACTTCATTCCGACCAGGGGTATCGATATAATCGCTGAAAGAATGATGGCTGTTCCTGCGGCGGATAAATAATTGAATTTATAGATGTGCGGCAGCGCGTTGCCGTTTCTATCGGTAATCACATTATGAAGTCCGGGAAACTCGAACTGAAGCTGGCCGACAGCATTAAATAATTCTTTGATTGGTTGCATTCCCCATGCGATGACCAGGATGGTTAGCAGGATAAAAGGTGACCAGGCGCGCACTATCTGGCCCGTTGTGTACTTTGCTTCCACGTTAAGAGTAGGTGCCGGTTCATTGGCAAACCTCCAGATGTTTTTAGGCTTCCAGAATTTAAGAAAAATAATGAGTATCACGATGGAACCGATGCCTGCAATTACATCAGGCAATGCGGGCCCGAGATAGTTGGAGGAGAACCATTGAAGAAAGGCGAATGAAATACCTGACACCAGTATTGCGGGAATCACTTCTGTTGTTTTTTTTACACCCGCCATTAATATTACGAGGTAGAAAGGAAGCAGGACCGATAAGATCGGAAGTGTTCGTCCAACCATTTGTGAAATGGCCATTTCCGGGATGGATGTTACCTGTGATGCGACGGTAATCGGAATGCCGATCGCACCAAATGCAACAGGGGCCGTGTTGGCAATAAGGCAAATGCCTGCGGCATACAAAGGGTTGAATCCGAGGCCGACAAGCATGGCAGCCGTGATAGCCACAGGAGCACCAAAGCCAGCCGTGCCCTCCAGGAAAGATCCAAACGAAAAGGCGATCAGTAAAGCCTGCAATCTTCTATCGGCCGTAATAGAGGCCATAAAATGTTTGATGATCTCGAACTGGCCACTTTCAACGGTAATGTTAAACAGGAAAACAGCTGATATTACTATCCAGCAGATTGGAAACAATCCATATAAAGCACCGTTTGCCGTTGACAAGAGTGCAAGGTGTACAGGCATGCGATAAATAAAAATAGCAATGAGTATGGCTATCACGATGGCAATCAGGCTTGCCTGGTAACCTTTCATTTTTTTTATGATCAATGCCCAGAAGATGAATAGTATGGGCACAACGGCAACCAATGCCGACAAGGCGATGTTATTAAAAGGATCAATTACTTGTTTCCAGCTCATGGTGTTGTTCTATTTTAGGGTTGTTGACAGGTATTGAGGCGCGGGCAGTAAGGTATGAAGAGTGAACGGTATCCTGGAAGTTTATTGTTCGTTCTATCATTGGCTGTCATGTTTGTTTCATTTTTTTTATTGAGGTGATTGAACTGTGAAGGTATGGTTGCAAATAACACCAACCACTGGTAGCCATTGCCAGACGCCAGCATGGCGTTTATACCATACCCCCACTCATCACCCATAATTCATCACTCATAACTATTTACGCCAGGTCCAGCGCAACTATCTCATGATCCAAAATCTCGGGTACACGGAGTGTGATAGTCCCTGCTTTGTTTTCAAATTCAGGTTTGGTACCACTCATTAATAAATGAACGCCGGTTACTTTTTTGTTTTCAGGAACTTTAATACTCACATTGGCAGCAACAGGAAACAACTCTTTAAAAGGCCCCTTCATCATCATGGGATTGGTAAGGTTAACCAAATGGACCGTCATCGAATTTTTTTGCCTCCAGAACGTAACGTCTATTACTCCCGCGCCCTTTACGTCTACAGCGGGTTCTTCATTGAGTGCCCACCGGATGGTGTTGCGGAGCAATTTACCATGATCGGTGCTGAGCATCTGCCAGTAAGACCGGTCAATATCCCCGGGGATATAGGCTATGCGCCCTTTACCCACTTCCCTCAGGTAAAGTTCCTGCGTATCAGTGTCGGCTACACGCGGAAACACATCTTCCATGGGAAGGTCGGGATATGAGGGAATCAGTGTTACCGGGCTTGGAAACGTTGTTTTTGGTGTTACTTTCACCCTGTGAATGGTGTTGATAATACGGTAAACATCTTCCATGCCTTTTAATACCGGGTGAAACTGTTTAGTTTTTGGATCGCTTTTGAACTTAAGGTAACTATTTCTCATAGGGCCTTCTACACCGTTAGCGTAAGAAACACCAAACAGTTCTGACAAGCCAAAATCTGATCGTGGTTTGCCCTGCTCGTCATACAACGACGTTTCAAAAGTAGCAACAAGGCTGCCGCCCGTTTCAACAAATTTCTTGAGCTGGTCGCACTGTGCAACAGACAGTGCCGCGATATTCGGCAGCACCAGC
>JBBJOD010000148.1:0-9786 GCA_037721715.1 Chitinophagaceae bacterium
TAAGCTTACTTCAATGCCTTCTTTAGCTCCTTTGCTGCAAGGTCCTGGGCCAATTTAGCTTCTGTAATAATAGCGGCCATACCGAAAAATTCATGAGTTACACCAATATATTTTTTGTAGGTAACCGGTACAGTTGCGGCCTTCAGTTTGTCTGCCAGCATCTCTCCCTCACTAGCCAACGGATCTATTTCAGCTGCGATAATTGTTGTTGGCGGCATTCCTTTCAGGTTAGCCTTAACAAGTGATATCCGGGGATCGTTACCGTCAGACGAATTATTCAGGTATTTATCAAAAAACCATAACATCAAAGGCTTGTTCAATGGTTTTGCCGACTGATATTTTACGTAAGACGGTGTATTGAAATCATAGTTGGCAATAGGATATACCAGTAGTTCATGAAGAGGCAACATCACCCCTTTGTCTCTTGCCATCATGCTCACTGAGGCAGCCAGGTTTCCACCAGCACTTTCGCCAGCGACAGCTATTCGCTTTGAGTCGCCCTTGATAGTAGCGGCATTTTGCAACGTCCATAGATAGGCTGCATAAGAATCATTGTGTGCAATTGGAAACTTGTATTCAGGAGCCTGCCTGTAGGCAACTGAAACTACCACCGCGTCAACCTGCTCTGCCAAAGCCTGCGCAGATGCATTGTAAGTATTCAGGTTGGCAATTACCCATCCACCACCGTGGTAATACACAATCACAGGATAAACAGTTTTGCCTGTTTTTGGCGTGTAAATCCTTAAATGTATCTGACCTTTGTCAACAGGAATATCCTTTCCCATTGTATCTACCTTCACTGGCGGCGGTGGAATTTTAAAATCTTTCATCACTTCCATCGCAGCATCTGCGGGAGACGGCGCCTTACGGGCCTGTTCTGGAGTAAGCGTATGCAGAGGTGGTGTTCCGTAACTTTCCAGTTTCTCAATAACAGTCTGCATTTGTGGCGTTATTGTAGGTCCCCATGCAGGTTTGGGGCCTTTTGGCTTGATGGCGGCTATTGCCGGATCTACTTCGTTCTTATTACAAGAAATGATCGAAATCATAACCGCGAGGCAAATAAAAAGCATCGATTTGCTCTTTGTAATCATTTTTCTTTGTTGTTTCGTTTGTGCCATAAATTTGTTTTTAACCATAACATTGTTCTTTGCAAGAATGATACCTTAAACCATTTAACTCTCCTGATTCTTTTGAAAGTGAACATATACGTAGCGATTCAGATCCCCGATTAAGCGAAATAGTGAATGGTCAATGGTGAATGGTGGGAATTCATTAAAGTGCTTGTCTTCATTGTTGCGCTTTCAAGAAAGCGCCGCAGCCAGTCTGCACTAGAACAATGCCAGGCGCTTTAGTTGAAAGTTTATAACGGTTAGGGACTAACTGTTCTTTGTTAATTTTCTCAGGTTACTGTGCAAGCGAAATTCTTATCTGAACACCTGCCCGGGTGGTGGTAATTGGAGCAGCAGTAGAAATCTTGGGTTCTACACGCCGCTGATCAAAGTACAGTTTTACATTGACACGGTTGTTTAACACGTAATCTATAGACGGGGCAATAGAGATAATCTTCTGGCCGGCAGTAGGCAAAGCTGCTTCCTGGTCAAGGCGACTATTAGAGGTGGCATCATCCCGTATGCTAAAGTCCAACCTGAAGTTGATGTCGTTTTCCAATTTCTTCGTGTCTTTCTTCGTAAACGGAACCTTAAAAGGCAACTGGAAACCACGCTTTCGCCACCCAGCGCCAATAACAAACTCCGTAGAACGCGACTCACTCAGTTGAAAATCTACAAGGCTCAAACTCAGCTGCCTCGACTTCCTGTATTCAAACCTAGCTGTTAACTGGTTGGTAAACTGGAGATCAAGGTCTATAAGTGGTGCAAAAGACTCTGATACCGATATATTTGGCACCAGGAAATAAGGTATAAAGTTACCAGTTAGGGTATCGAGAAATTCCGGCTGCCCATAGAAAAAACGGTCGCTAAATAAAAGGGCAGAGTTAAAACTATTCATACTCAGGTTACTCGTATAGGCGTGAGAAAGTGTAACATTGGTAAAGAGCTTTTCCAGCCCGGGTATCTTAGAAAGCCCGTTATAGGTCATCCGCCAGTTAGGGCGTGGAAGTATTCCAGCAAAAGGATTAGACTTTATATTTGGATTGGTTTCTTTTACCAGCGCAACCGTGTTGGGATCTTTATTTGTATAGGCCGCTATAAAAGAAGGAATTAACACATTCTGCGCATATTTCCCATATCCCTGCGCATATCCGTCAGCACCCGTGCCACCCGAATATCCATTCACCTTGCCGAGTCTCTGTGATAAAATCACTCTGTTTGCTTCAAACTGCCTGAAAGTGGCAGATACTTCATTGGAAGTAAATTTTTCAAACATGGTCTGGAAAGAAACAAAACTTACATTGAAGCTGCCTGCAGTATATGGGTTCAACCGGACGAAATTACTGGTAGCACTACCTATGGTATCCTTGTACAATTCGGAGTATGCCTTGCCAAAAGTTTTATCAAGATTAATGTCAATAGTAAAATCCCGCAGAGGGATCAACTGGGCGGTGATGCTGAGTTTTTGGTTGTGGTCCTGCCGGTTTAAGGTGTTGAATAGCGGGTTTTTTGTTAGCAATCCTTTCTGAGCGAACGTATTGATGAAAGTGGTATCTGGCTGATATCCCATGATGAAATTCCAGCCAGGAGTCATAGACCGAAGGTTTTGTCCCAATACCTGGGTACTGTCCATATAACCAGCCAGGTTGGTGGTACCTACTTCTGAAAAATTAATGCTTACCCGTTTTACAGACGTCACCAGGCGTCCGATAAATTTAACACTTCCCGGCAGCGTAGGCAATTCGTTCGGATCACGTTTTGGCCTTCCCTTTTTGCCAGCAGCGCTTGTATCGGGGGCAGGCGGTGATACCGGTGGCTGTGCAGCTGGTGCATCCCAGTCAAGTGCCCGCAAAAACCTGGAATTACGGTAAAGTTTTGTGAAGTCCAGTTCACCAGTAATATTCTTCTCCTGTGCATTAGCAAGGAAATTACCAAGGCTCCGTGCGAAGGTATCCAGGGAAGCAGACATCCAGTTGTACCGGGCGATATACGCCACCCGTACGTTGGTCCAGTTTAAAAGAGGCAGTTTGGCAGTGGGCAGTACATAAGAAAAATTAGCGGTTTGATCGTAAGTGGTATTGCGGCCACCTTTCCAGAAATTCCTGCGTAACCTTTCCTTTTCAAAGGTATCCAGCCTCCCGGAATCTTCGTCTACCCTGGCCCTGTTGGTTGCGGTAAAATCAAAATTAAGAGACCGTGTTATATCCCATCGAAAGTTGTAGAAGCGATCGAAAGTGAAGTACTTGTCAAATGTTTCCGGAAGCACATTTTTAGGTCCCCCAACATTCCGTGGACGGAAGGCACCAAACTGCCTGTTGACATCTGCCCTGAAACTGATAAGGGACGGTGATGGGTTGAAATTCAGGTCACGGATGAGATCATACCAGGGTGACTTAGCTTTTATTACGCGTTTGAACGGCTCAACAAATTTAGGCGTAGCTATAAAGTTATACCCAACACCGCCCCGGTGCCTGACCACTTCCTCACTTTCTATTAAGGGATTGTGGCGTTCGGTTTTTGTATAGGAATAACTCAGGTCCAGGTTTTCTACACTCCATATCTTCTGCTTTTTTCCCGTAGTGTTGAGTTTCTTTACATTGGTGAAGTTGACCGTTTTTATGTTAATCACATCCACTGCTTCTGTACGGATGGAATCCCTTTGACCAGATGGAGAGTTGCTTAACTTTTCTCTTAGTTTGATATCGAGGTCGTAAGGATCATATTCAGGAGTGGTTAAGGTTTGCGATAAAAGTGCATAAACCGGGATTGAAATGCCTGCTTTCGACGGCAACAATTTCCCCAGTTCGAGGTTGGTTGCAGCGTCGAACTGCGAAAAATCTTCTCTTGAACGTTCGTTTACCCGCTGTTCAAGTGTACCAAAGCCGCGGCTTTTCACATTCCCTGATAAAGAAATCGTTCCCAGGTCGGCCAGTTTAAAGTCAACCCTTCCCAGGGCTGCCCAGCCCCCTTTCTCATCAATCGCAGATAAACGAAGCTCATTGAACCAGGCTTCCGTACAAATGCTTTCGGGCGTAGTGTTCTGGATTCCCATAAAAAATCCGCGAATCTCTCCCAGGTTAGGATTGCCCAGTATGGAGTAAGTTCTTCCATCAGCATCTGTTTCCCGAAAATACACGGAGGGTGAAACCGTATTGTTGCGTTTTACTTTTAATTGGGTGAGCCTGGTAAGGGAAAGATCAAGTTCATTCATCCTGGGCCAAACAATAGAATCTTTAAGCTGGTCGGTGGTGGTTCCAGTAATCCGAAGCGGGATCTTGACCTCGTAAAAATTATTGATGAAATCATTGCCAAACCGGATAATGGCATTAAGGTCACGGTTTCTTAAAGGGGTGGTACCGGCAACACTTTCGGCGTGAATGAACATTTGCAACCTGCCATATTGCCGCAGGTCCAGGTTAAGTGTCTTGAAAACGCCTCTTGTATCCTGGCTTAAAAGGTTACAGATCTGCATGCTAATTGCCTGCTCATTCTGCAAAATGTTTACATTGTTGTTACTTAATTGCTGCACTCTTTCAATATCTGGCGGAATAACATATGGAATGGGGCTGCGGCGGCTATTTTCTTCAACGTTTACAGCAAGTACATTGAACTTGGTTTGCGACGTAACCGGCAGTGGTTTGTACTGGCCGTTTGTATCCACTTCAAAGGTAAAGCGACGCCATTGATTTCTTACCAGTTCAAGCTTTGCAAACCGGCAGATGGCAGAGTCTTCAAAGTTAGTCATGTACATGCGAATGAAGCGGATGGATTTGAAATCCGGGATATTCCCGACTTTCCTTTCGTACTGTGCTATCGGTATACGAAACAGGTACAATTTTTCTTCCTGTGAACCGGGAATATCTGATGTTAACCTTTGTATATCGGTGATAAAATTTTGACCAACCTGCAATTGACCGGGTACCAGGTTTACTTTGTACTGGAAATATTCTTCCAGTTCATTAAGTGTGTTATCCCGGTTAAGGTCTTCCTGGTCAGGATACAAGGTAAATGCTGTAGTTACGGTTGAACTGGCAGCGGCAATAGGCGAATTTCCCTGGGGGCTGTTGATGTGTTTGTAACGTTCCAGAATGCCGGCCCGCTGGTTGTCGTAATCTTCTGACCGGTAGTTTTTAAAATCATCATTAGCAGGGTCACGCAAGGCATCCTGGTAAACCTTTGAATTGACCCCGAAATTATTGCGTATTTCGTTTAGGTATTGCTGAAATTTAATTCTCTCTGATTCATTGTCGAGTCCGTCGAAGCCTACGTCCTGGAAAGATCTGTCATTGGGATCGTTACTGAAAGCCTGGGTAACCTGGATTGGGTTAGAAGGCACTTTACCCCATTTTGTTGATGAATCGGCATCTGCACGGATATTCGGAGTTGGAAGTCCATTTTCAAAAAAACGCCTTCCGTCGCGCAATACATCTTCTGAAATATTACCCAGGTTAAAATAAAGCTGGCCCCCAGTACTGTTGGGCTTTCGGAGGAAGGGATCCTGCATCCAAAACTCAATAAATTCAACATTACCGGTTTCAAAATCTACCTGGTCGAGCGCACGCATAATACCACCCCAGCGTTGTTTTGGATTCAGTAATTTACCGTTGGCGTCGAGGCTCCCCGTTCTTGCGTCAAAATTGTAAGCACCTTTATCAGTCGGATAATAGGCCAGGTCGAAAGTTGTCAACTGTGCCTGGCCGAATTCAGGTGTCTTGGCAGGAAACAGTTTTTGCTGGCTCAGGGCATGAACACGTGGATCAGTAAAATAATCGGCACCTAATACTCTTACGGGGTTATTGGTTCCCCGGGGGTCCTGCAGGTTTGGTTCGATGTTATACCAGGCCACCTTTGCCCGGTTAAATCCATAGTCCAGCGAGTCAGATAAGCTGCCTTCCGGAAACATGCCATTGTTTTGCGGGGTAGATGCCAGCGACCAGCTGATAAGCGGAAAACGCAGGTCGATACTGTTACGCGTACCTTCAAAGTCATCGATATACAGCAAGCCACTGGTTCCCTTACCTATCTGGGGTGGATGGCCGGGTTTCAGTACCGCAGACTCGCCATAAGCGGTAATGGTACTCATTTCACTGGTATTATAAAAAGGCATTTTGTCAAGCCACCTCGTGAGCTGGGGAAATTCTGAGCGATAGCTGAAATCGAGCCCATACATGGTATTTCGAATAGGATCTTCGTTGTAGTTCATTTTGGTGAAGAAGGGCCTCTCGCCCAGGCGTACCATAGAACCTCCAATCGTCAGCGATTCTTTGGCGGTATTCTTTGCCAGATAGTCCAGGCGCAGCCCCAGGAAATTTCTTTGCTGTATGCCAAAGCCGGCATTGTTTTCAAATTGTACATTAACCGGTAAACCTGCATTCACAATTGCCTGGTTGATGATTCTTACCGTTCCCAGGTTATAATCTACCGTAAAGTCAACACCTTCTACCAGGGGCCTGCCTCCGGCGGAAACAGTAACGGAACCTACCGGCACATTAAAGGCTCCTAAAGATATTTCAGAACTTGATTGACCCTTGGCCGAACCACTTATAATAAAACGGTCAAGATTGGCATAGGTCTTGGCAATTTCTTTGATGGTATCATACAAGGGATAATAAACATACTTGTTTTTTATTTCCGGTGTAGAATTTACAAATGCTATTGAATCCAGGTCGTGCCCGAATGGTTCCAACAAGGGAAAAATAATACGAGCCTGGCCGGAGATGATCGTGAACCCTTCAATAAAATCGAATACACCGTCTGGTTGTGGGTCTCGTTGGTTGTTAAGCCGATCCAGGTTGAGCAGGGATATTAAAGGAACCCCCGTTTTATCACCTTCCGGCAGGTATCTTTTCGGACCCAGGCTGGGTTGCTCGTACAACACATTCAGTTTGAAGTCGGCCGGCTGTACACTGGACAGGTAACTGTTGTCGCTGGTTTTGAGGGCATAAACGTTCTTCATCATCAGGTCCCAGATGGGAAGATTTGGACGCTGGGAAGTGGCTTTTAATAACTTCAGGAACAATACTTTCTGGTTTCCAGAAGTGTTGATGGTAGTATCTGGCTGCACATCCTGCGAAAATTCCCCTACCTGGTACACCTTGCCATTGTAACTGTATTGGTAAGCCACGCCTAATACTTCGTCCGGTTGTAGAGGCTGACTCAAAGATAGAAATCCGATCTGCGGGTTAAAGAAATAATCACTAGGGTTGAGTTTCCTGGCAAATGTTTTCTCAAAATCCTGCACCGGTGTAAGGCCGATCCGGTTAAGCGTTGAGGTGACAAACGATGAATTTCGACTGCTTGGGTTGTTGATTATTTTACGATACAGGTCATTTGCATCATTAAAAGGATATTCGAAACCTGTTAATGGCGTAATGGTCGGTGCAGGCTGAAAAGGGGTTCTTTCTCCCAGGTCCATGAGCGCCACAATATCCCTGGTGTCCGTGGTAGAGCCGTTCCGGTTTGTTACCCATACTTCCATACGTAAAACCTGGATCAGTGAATTTACCGCAGGCAGTTTTGCCATTGCCTTGTTGTAGTTGCGCCTGAAGTATTGAGACAGCAGGAAGTGCCGATTCTCTTCATAGTCATTGGCCCGGAAATCGAAGATAGCCGAAGCTGATCCGCCCTGTAGTCCGAGCGTTTGCCTTTGTGCCCGCTGGTTGGCAAGTACGCCGGTTACAAATAACTTTCCGAACTGGAGCTGCGTTTTTAGCCCAAATAAGGATTGTGCCCCCGGGATGAGTGAACCTTTTGAAGTGTAGGAAACGTTACCCGCCTCAATCCTTTTTATAATTTCATCATCTGTACCGGAATAATCCAGCTTCAGCTGGTTTTCGAAGTCGAAAGTGGCAAGTGTATTATAGTTGATGGGTAGTTTCAGTTTGTCACCAATATTGGCGATAACGCTTAGATTGGCGTTCATATCAAAGTCGAAATTGCCGGTCTTCCTGGCTCTTTCCGGTAATGTCGGGTTCTTTATGTTTTGTCCCTGGTACCCGGCGAGGATATCAACATTTCCCTGGGGCCGGATTTCCACCTTGCCGTTTCCAAATATGCGATTGAACAAATTATCGGTTACAGATAACTTCGGCTTAAGCAGTTTCTTGTTCAAGCCGCTCAATATATTGGAACGTTTTTTAAAATAGTCTACTTCATCGCGGCGTGACTGTAACCGCATGTATTCTTCGAAAGTGAGGTAGGTAGGTTTCCGGTAATAGAAACCGCCTATTTTCTCTATGATATAGTACTGCCTTGTTTTAGGATCAAATTCAATAGAGTCTTTAATATTGGCAGGGTCTTTCAGGTCAAAGGAGTTTTTGCCTGGCTCAGAAATTTTGTCGCCTCTTCTGTCTCTTAATGGATATTTTAGCGTATCACCGGTAGTGGCTCTTCCAGAAGTATCCTGGAACGTATTCCTTGCATGAACAGAACAAAAAATTAATGTCGCTGCGGCACACAAAACTGATGCACGATAGATATCATGTAATGATAGGATCAAGTCTTTTTCTCAGTAATTAGTTAAGTAGAGATCAGAAATCGATAGGCCTACAAAATTTTAAGTGCTTGTTTGATAATGTCTTCTACTTTTTCCGCGCCATGCCCGGATGAAAAAACTTTCCGTATAGCCTGTTCTGCGGATGCCCGTGGAATGCCCAACGAGATTAATGCATTTAACGCATCCTGTTCTATTGTATTGTTAGTTTGGGGAGAAATAGTTGACTCAGTAGATTGTTTGCTTAACCTGTCTTTTAGTTCAAGAATGATTCTTTCTGCTGTTTTTTTACCGATACCTTTTATGCTCTCGAGCAATCGGGCATTTCCCTGAATGATGGCACGGGCAATCTCATCCGGTTTCATTGAAGACAACATCATCCTGGCTGTTGACGCACCTACCCCGCTAATACCGACTAACTTAATAAACATGTCTTTTTCCGCTACTTCAAAAAAGCCATACAATGTATGTGCATCTTCTTTTATGTGCAGAAAGGTAAACAATGTTCCTTTGTTCAGGGCCTGGATACTGGTAAACGTATTTAGGCTGATCTGTACTTCATAACCCATTCCGTTTACATCCACGTGAACCACTGCTGGTGTTTTGTAAACAAAGTCTCCTTTCACATAAGCGATCATGGCTGCGAAAATAAGGGGGTTTTGGGGAATTATAAATTTTGAATTATGAGTGATGAGTTAGGGGAATGCAATAGTAAATGCTGTTATAATACGACTTTAAAATCGCTTTTTTTAACGGTATAGACAGGAAGTACTCATAATTCATAACTCATAACTCATAACTCTTTTTAAATTACTTTTACCCAATTTATAAAAAACAACGATCAGCAATGAGTCAAAAGATAACTGCTGCCATTACTGCAGTCGGCGGTTTTGTACCGGAAGACAAACTTACAAACGCCGATCTGGAGAAAATGGTAGATACCAATGACGAATGGATAAGATCAAGAACCGGTGTTGTAGAACGACGCATTCTGAAAGGGGAAGGAAAAGCCACTTCCGATCTTTCTGCACCGGCTGTTTTGGACCTTTGTAGAAAAAGGGGAATTGATCCAAAGGAAATTGACTGCCTGATCTGTGCCACGGTTACACCAGACATGTTCTTTCCGGCAACAGCAAACATTATTTGCGGCAAGGTGGGTGCAGTTAACGCCTGGAGTTTTGATGT
>JBBJOD010000149.1:0-9768 GCA_037721715.1 Chitinophagaceae bacterium
CCCTGGGCTCCCTGATGACTCGTTGGAACGGGGTATATTCCAGTCTAATTTTGCCGTAAACAGCATTATATGTTTTGAAGGCAATGGCCCGGTTGTCTGTCAGCAGGTTTCCAAATAAACTGTCGATGGTGCCACTTGTTTTATAATCCTCCAGTGATTTTCTTAAGGCGATATCAAGATCTGCATAAACAAAGAGGCCGTTACTGATCTCCCTGCCATGGAAAACGCCCAGTGCATTTTTAAGATACTGGTTGTTGCGCTTCAGCATATTTATCCAGGCATCTCCCTCAAAAATGTAGTCAAAATCGCGCTGCAGCGATACGCCAAAAAAACCACGATTGAAAGGATTGTACATCTTGCTAATCCGCATGTAACCATTAACATCACGGTTACGGAAGCCATAACTGATATTGCCATACATATTGAAACTCTTCTTGGACTCATAAATTTTAAAATAGGCAACCGCCGGGTTAATGCGGGCTCCACCAAATGCAAACGGCTGGTAAAAACCAATAAGTGACGGAAGTATCAATGTTTGTTCTAATTCTCTGTTATAAAGTGTTTGCCCGGTGATCAACAGTTTTTTCCAGGTAAATTTATTTATGACCCTGTCAATAGAATCGAGGTACTGTTTGGTATGCGTAACCCGATATATGCTGTCTTTGTATTGAATTAGCCTTATTTCATTTTTTGTAAGTGGTTCTTTACGGGCTGTTTGCCAGAAGTTACTGTCTCGTTTATAAGCTTCTTCCGAGGTTGCACTTAGTTCTACACCAAAGTAATTTTTAGGAAACTGCCGGTTCAGTTCATAACCGTCGTAGGTAACGGTTGTGTGGCCCGACAATTTATTGCGGCCCGTTTTTGATCGATAGGTAAACTGCTGCCTGGATAATACAGCAACATTGTTTTGCGTTTCATACCATTGCTCCACTTCAAAAAAATCATATTGCGGCAAGTGAAATCTCGGAAAACGAAACCGGGTATGCTCTATCCGCCAGCTGCTGTCGCTGATGGTAATCTCCCCCTCTACGGTAGCACTACTTAGCTGGCGCGGTTTTACAGAGATAGTAAACCATTTACCCGTACCCTTTTTTTCGGTTTTGATGGTTCGGAACCTGTAAGCCAGGAGGCCGCTGTAACTCACCGGCGACAAAAACGGGGCGGTTGAAAGGCCCGGCACTTTCAAAAGATTATTGTAAAAATTAAAAAAACCCTCGGTTGCCGAGAGGTAAAAAAGATTCTCGCTGCTGCCCAACTTCTTCACACCAATTCGTTCTTCTTTTATTTTTTGTTCAGATGCATAGTCAAGCTTCAGTAAAATTTCGGTCATCGCCATCCCTGCAATATCCCGGTTGATAGTGTTCTCTTTCAGCGTGTCTTTTCCTGGTTTTGCTTTTTTTGTTCTTAAAGAAGAATCTTGTTGTACTGCTTTTATGTATACTTTACAGCTCCAGGCACCGGCGACTGACTGCAGGCTGTCTTTGTGACGGATTACTTTCTTGATGATCTCAACAGCTCCGTCTTTGTACCTGGCTTTAACGATAACGTTTTCAAGGTTTGAACGGTCTTCTTCCAAAATGATATCCTGGACATAATTTTTTGTGATCCCCAAAGTAATCACCTGTGTTTTATAGCCAACGATGCTGAAGATAATGTCATATTTATCTTCCTCTAGCAGGAGTGAGAAAGTGCCATCTTCCTTAGTAAGAGTGCCGGATTGCCATCCCTTTACCTGCACGGAAACCAGGGCAATTGGTTCCCGGGCAGCGTTTGTTACTCTCCCTGAAAGTCTAATTGATTGCGCCGATGCACAGGCTGTTACGCCAATAATCAGTAGAAACAGTAACGCTCGGCGCATGATGTTGATGTTGCATCAAAACTCTGCATTAAATAGACAAATAAAAGGCTGTAAACTGTTTTCGGTATTTTTTATCAGTTATATCTATACCAGGAATCCGATTAAATCTGCAGGGCACTATACAATGGTTTCAACATTGCAAACGCCTACTAACCATCGTTTGCCTGTTCCCTTCATCTTGCATCTCAAGCCGTCATTTAGTGCCTCCAAACTGTATAAATTGGTACTAAAGCATGACCTTCATCAAAAAATAACGGTAAATTAATTGCTATATTATAAATGTGTGTTAAATTTCAAATTCTAAACTAATAACACAACGATGCCTTCCAAACTAACGCTAAGCCGACTGGTGCTTCCAGCACTATTTTTATTTTTTTCCCAAATAGCCATTTCACAAAGACCATCCACCATCGTTTCAGGAACGATTACCAATGCATCTGACTTGCCTGTTCCTGGTGCCTCTATACGAGTAAAGGGCAGCAATGTAGGTACCACTACGGATGATCAAGGCCGTTATACCCTTCAAATTCGGAACAACCAGGGTACTTTGACTATCTCAAACGTTGGCTATGAAGAACAGGAAATAGCCATCAACGGACGAAACAGTATTGACATCAAGCTGAACGAAAGCCAGTCTTCACTAAACGAAGTAGTGGTAACCGGTTATACCATGCAGGCCAAAAGAGACATTACCGGTTCGGTAGCTGTAGTGAATGTGAAGGAACTGACCGCCAATCCAGGTTCTAATATTCAAACTCTCTTACAGGGACGTGCAGCCGGTGTTACAGTAGGCACATCCGGCGTACCCGGTGCAGGTGCTAATGTACGTATCCATGGATACAGCACCTTTGGCAACAACGAACCACTATACATCGTGGATGGTGCCCGCGTTGGTGCCATCACTGAGCTGAACCCCAACGACATTGAAAGCATGCAGGTTTTAAAAGATGCTTCCGCAGCTTCTATTTATGGTTCTGCTGCAGCTGGCGGTGTAATCATCATCACTACCAGGAAAGGAAAGTTAGGTCGGCCAAAAGTTACTTACGAAAGCTACTACGGGTTGCAAAATTTTGATAAACGGCTAGACCTGATGAATACCAAGGAGTATGGAGACTATCTTTTCCTGCTTGCTAAAAATTCCGGTAACCTGAATGCTGCCGGGGAGTTTTCTCATGGTCAATACGCCGGTCCAACAGGCAGGAGTACTACGCCTATTATTCCTGAATTTATTTTTGCCGGTGGAGGGTTGCCGGGAGGCAAAAGTGGTGGCATCGCTGCAGGCGATCCTGCTGCTGATCCTTCAAAATACAAACTGGACTTGTTTGATGTAAACGGGCCAGGCTCTTACCTGATTGTTCCGGCAAACAAAACAGGTACCGATTGGATGGGTGCCATCCTTCAAAAAGCACCCATGCACAATCACCAGGTCACTGCATCAGGAGGAACGGAAAGTGCTAATTACCTTTATGGACTTGATTATTTCGACCAGAAAGGGATTGTTTATACATCACAGTACCAGCGATACGCGTTACGTGCAAATACCAGCTTCACCATCAAAAACAAAATCAGGTTAGGTGAAAATTTACAAATAAATTTTACAAACAGAACAGGAGTACAGGGTTTTCTTAACCAGAATGAAGGCAATCCTATCTCGTTTGCCTACAGGATGCAGCCCATTGTTCCGGTTTATGATATCGCGGGTAACTATGGCGGCACCAGGGGCTCCAACCTGGGAAATGCCCAGAGCCCTTATGCTAACCTGGACAGGAGAAAAGATGCCAAGGAGAAAAGAGTAGGTATCCTGGGTAGCGTTTACCTGGAAGCCGACTTCCTGCGCTATTTTACTTTCCGTTCGAATCTCGGGATAGATTTTGGTAACAGCAGCAGTTTCGCTTTTGTGAAAGGATTCTATGAGGGTGCTGAAGGCAGGTCCAACATTGCCAACTTTAGCGAAGCACAGAGTTATGGATACCAGGCCACTTGGTACAACACCATAAACTTTAAGAAAACTTTCAAAGAAGATCATGATGTAAGGGCCCTGCTCGGCACGGAGCTGGTTCAAAACCAGGGAAGAAATGTGGGAGGAAACGCCAACGATTATTTTAACCTGGACCGTAACTTCTGGCAGATAAGTTCTACGCTCAGTCCTACCCCTACCGCATCGGGCGGCGAATTCAGGAACAGGAAATATTCACCGGTTATTGCACAGCTGAACTATTCTTTCAGAGAGAAATATTTGCTCAGCGGATCATTCAGGAGAGACGGTTCATCAGATGCGTTTGGTCCTAAAAATAAATACGGAAATTTTCCCGCTTTCAGCATCGGGTGGAGGATCTCGGAGGAGCCCGTTTTGAAAAGCGTTGAATTTATCAATGATCTAAAACTTCGTTTTGGTTATGGAACGTTGGGTAACGATAACATCAGCAGCCTTGGGTTTCTCACTTTTTCAACCATAAACAACGATGCTTCTTATCCAATCGACGGAAGCAGTACCAGTTTCACACCTGGAGTAAGGCACCAGACCATTGGCAACCCTGATATCAAATGGGAAGAAACAACTACATCAACGCTAGGCATAGATGCAAGTATGTTCAATAACAAATTAATGTTTTCATTAGACCTGTATAATCGCGAAACAACAGACCTGCTGTTCGAAAAAGAACTGGATCCGAGCATTTTTGGAGGAAGGATCGATCGGCAGCCAATCAACATCGGTTCAATGAATAACAAGGGTATCGATCTTTCCCTGTCATACCGCGGAACACCTTCGAAGGACCTCCGTTATGACTTCAGCACAACCTTCTCGCTTTATAAAAACAAAGTGGGCAAACTGGCTGATCCGTTTTTTGAAGGCGACAGAACCAGGATCGATCCGTTCAACCGCTCGGTTACCGGCAGGCCATTGTCTAGTTTTTTTGGTTATATGCTTGACGGTTTTTTTGATGATGATGCAGAACTGGCTACGCTTCAGCAAGGTGGAAAATTCCTGGGAGGTTTCAAGTACAAAGACCTTTCTGGTGTTGACGGCAAACCCGATGGGAAGATAACACCCGATGACAGGACATTCATAGGAAGTCCGCATCCTAAATTCATTATGGGCTTTAACGCAAGTGTTAATTATAAAAACTTCGACTTCTCTACTTTTCTCTATTGGAAAGCAGGTGGCCAGATCGCCAACTACACCCGCTACTGGACCGATTTCAATACCTTCCAGGGAAACAGGACACGCAGGGTATTGTATGATAGCTGGACGTCGGAAAACAGAAATGCAAAATTGCCGCGTGTTACCAGCAATGACGCTGTCAGCGGACAGGTACCGATCAATTATTATATAGAACCGGGTGGCTATTTACGGCTACGTAACCTACAGCTAGGCTACTCGATCCCGACAAGAATATTGGGTAAGCTAGGTATAGACCGGTTACGTTTCTACGCACAGGCTCAAAACCTCTTTACCATTACCAAATATTCAGGCCTGGATCCCGAAATTACCACCAACAATACAGGCCGTAATGATTATACCCGGCGTTTTGCAGACCGGAACCTGGGCGTTGATCTTGGCAACTACCCTACTTCCAAAGCCTACCTGTTCGGACTTAACGTTGCATTTTAAAACAACTTCTTAAGGCATTTCAAAAGTAAATTATGAAAGCAACTACAAAATATTTTATGATGGTTGGCATTACCGCCTTCCTGATCACAGGGCTCAACTCATGCAAGAAAGAATTTTTGGAACCACAACCTTTCACCCGTTATTCGCCAGAGCAACTACAAAGCAAGAAAGGAATTGAAGGTGTATTGGTGGGTGTTTACGGCATGCTCGACGGGCAGGGCATTGCCGGGGCTTCCGGCTGGATGGTAGGCGCTACCAATTGGGTTTATGGAGACGTAGTGTCAGACGATGCCTACAAAGGCACTGACGCCAACGATCAGCCGCAGATGACGGAAATAGAACTCTGGGCCACACAGCCGGCCAATACTTATTTTTATTATAAATGGCTTTCCTTATATGATGGTATTGCCCGGGCCAACGATGTAATTCGGCTGGCGGCTAATATTCCCGACCTAAGTGAAGCTGATAAAAAGGATTACATTGCCCAGGCGAGGTTTTTAAGAGGGCATTTCCATTTTGATGCCAAGCGGAACTGGAATAAAGTACCGTATATCTCTGAAGCAACTACCAGTTATGACAACAAAGCAGATATCTGGCCACAAATAGAAGCGGATTTCAAATTTGCTTATGATAACCTGGCGGTTACCCAAACGTTAGTGGGCAAAGCTAACAAGTGGGCTGCTGGTGCTTACCTGGCGAAGGTATTAATGTATGAGAAAAAGTTCACAGAAGCAAAAGCAGTATATGATGTAGTGATCGCGCAAGGCCAAACTTCTAATGCAAGGAAGTATGACCTTCAGCCGGAGTATTGGAAAAATTTCGACGCCAGTTTCGAAAATAGTTCTGAAGCGGTTTTTTCGCAGCAGACTGCTGCAAGTGGCATTATTACCGCTTCTGCAGAAACCAGTTACGAGTTGGCCTATCCCTATGGCGGTGATTTTGGCTGTTGTGGTTTCTTTCAGCCATCACAGAATCTCGTAAATGCATTTAAGGTTACGCCGGCCGGGCTCCCATTTCTTGACGACTCTTATAACAGTACGAATCTTAAAAGTGATGAGGGCATTACTTCTAACAATCCATTCACCAATGATGGAACCACCGCACTTGATCCACGATTAGACTGGACAGCGGGAAGAAGAGGTATTCCCTTTTATGACTGGGGCCCGCATCCCGGCCGTAATTGGATTCGTGACCAGGCATATGCCGGTCCGTTCAGTCCCAAAAAACATGTTTATAAATCTTCCGATGTTAATGGATTAACCAGTACTACTAACCATCGCCAAACAGGTAAAAATTACAACATCATACGGTTTTCGGATGTTTTGCTGATGGCAGCAGAAGCTGAAATAGAACTAGGTAACCTGGCTAAAGGACAGGAATACATAAACCGGGTACGAGCAAGAGCGGCCAACCCGGCCGGGTTTGTGCCTAATGCTCCCGCAAATTATATGGTGGCATCTTACGTGGCTCCTTTTGCCGACCAGGCCACTGCCAGGAAGGCGGTAAGGTTTGAAAGAAGGCTAGAACTTGCTTTGGAAGGACACCGGTTTTTTGACCTGGTAAGGTGGGGAGTTGCAGCTGAAGTATTAAACGCATACCAGGAGGTAGAGAAAGACAGGCGTAGTTATAAAAAGAACTCAGCAGGTTTTACAAAAGGCAAGAATGAGTATTACCCTATTCCAAACCGGGTGATAGAGATAGCTAGAGTGGCAGGGAACACGCTGACGCAAAATCCGGGGTATTGAGATGAAGCTGGCGTATCGTTTAGGTAAACCTGTTAGGTCTTCAAGGCCTAACAGGTTTTTTCGCATATTGAAAGAACGGCATTTTTTCCATGAACGAATTTAAACAACCTGGCAGTTATTGATTTTGATGCAGCATTGCGTCAGATTCATGACCTGCCACGTTTCTTATTCAACCATTACCACTACACGAAAAACGGCACATTGGGTATGGCATATTTCTTCATGCCTTCTTCATTAATTTCAAAAACGAAACAGGGCTTATCATACACCGTCACAAAGCTCTTTTCCACCCAAGTTCCATCATAGGTGATGATATCCTTGAACATGGGGTCTGTATGAAAATAGGATTGCCATTCCAGGATCAGGAAATTGGGCACAGAAGCGCATACATGCGCAGAAGCCATAGCTCCAAGAAATGAAGCAACCATATGAGGTGCAAAAGGAACGTAGTATAAGTTGGCAAGGTTGGCTATGCGCTGACCTTCTCCCAGGCCTCCGGCCTTTTGAAGATCGGGCATCACAATATCTACGGCTCCTATTTCCAGCAGCCTTCTGAAGCCATGAGCCAGGTAATGATTTTCACCGGCGCAAATGGGCGTACTCGTTGAGTCGGAAATGATTTTATAAGCCTCCGCGTTTTCAGCGGGTATAGGTTCTTCCAGCCACATGAGGTTTAGGGGCTCCAGGCGTTTTGCTATTTGCTGGCCGGTAACCGCATCATAACGGCCATGCATATCCACACAGATATCTATGTTCGGTCCCACGGCCTGCCTTGCAGCAGAAATTTGGTCAACCATGCGCTGCAATTCCAAAGGGCTGGCTGTCCAGTTATATGCGTCATATTTATTTGGATCGTTGGCCTGGTCAAGGTCGAATTTAATAGCGTTGAAACCCATGTTTTTCGCCTTTAACGCAGCATCTGCAAAATCTTTGGGAGTAGGTAACCGCTGTTGATACAAGGCAGTGTCACAATATACTCTCACCTTGTCACGGAATTTTCCACCAAGCAATTGATATACCGGAACATTGAGTGCTTTGCCTGCCAGGTCCCATAAGGCCGTTTCTATGGCGGACAACACAGCTACATACATACCAGACTGTGCACCCTGGAAAAAACCCGATCTCCTGATGTCTTCAAAAAGGCGATGCACATTTAAAGGGCTTTTACCCTTCAGCCGCTGCTCAAAATTTTTTACCAGATAGTAGGTACCCGGAATGGCGTCCACTCCTTCCCCGCAACCCCAAATATTCTGGTTAGTATAAATTTTTACAAAAAGGCTGCCCTTTATATATCCACATTTTATCTCAGTAATTTTCAGATCGGAAGGTGGCGAAGATTTAAGGGTGTTATCAATGGCTGTTTCATATCCCTGGCCAAAAGTTGATAAAGATGCCAAAGGTGAAAAGGCAGCTGCCAGCGCAGCTTTAGACAAAAACGATCTTCTTGAACTCTGGTTTGCCATAAAATGTTTTTATCGTTTTACCAGGTACGGTCTTTAAGTATCTCCTGAATTTGTTGCCTGGGAACAGGAAGTTCATCGAGGTGGTCGTTCAGCCATTTCGAGAAATCTTTTTCTATCTCGTCCGACCACCGTGCATCTATCTGCCCCGCAGAATAGGTGCCTTCTCTTAAACGCATGTGCCCGAACATATCTCTTAATCGAACTACTTCAGAAGTTTTTACTACTTTTTCTGCAAGATGTGGTGGAATAAAACTGATGATACCCTGCTTTCCCAAAACAATATCGCCTGGCATCACTGTAACCTGGCGTATGCGCGTTGGCTGGTTGATACCAACAATCATGGTATTCAAATCTCCTGTGGGATTATGATAGGAAGGGTCGTAACTGGTGAAGTACGATGTAAAGCCCCCAATATCTTTCAGGCCTTCTATATCACGTATGGCTCCATCATAAACAATTCCGTTACCCGTTTTAGCAAATATGGCGTTCCCTACATTGTCTCCTATAGTAGGGCCATTCTTATGAGCGCCGAATTGGTCTGCTACATAAACATCCCCTTTTACGAGGATGTCAACCACCCAGGTATTCTGACCTTTTTTACCAGAAGATTTCCCTCTCTTATCAATTGCTCCCCATACGTCTGGACGGGCAGGCATAAACAGGGCGGTGACTGCTCTGCCAACTAATACACTGTCCGGATTGATCTGTTGCCATCCCTCTGCAATTTGATAACCGTACCCTTCGTTCTTCATTACAGACCAAGCTTCTTCCTGGCTTACCAGTTTCATGCGTTTGATAATTTCATCCGGAACCTTTGGCCTTCCATCAGGAAAGCGCTCCCCTTTCCATTCAGGGGTAAGAAACAGAAGTTCTGCTTTTGAGATCTGCTGTGCTTTTGTATTACCCATACATAGGGCAAGCACTATGGTCATTATGGATATTTTCAAAGAAGACATTTTGTTAAGTGTTTATTTCAGCAATACTATCAGCGATCAGCGATAACTCATCACTCATCACTCATAACCCTCCATTCACCATTCACCATTCACCATTGACCATTGACCATTCACCATTCACCTACTTGTCCCA
>JBBJOD010000150.1:0-9653 GCA_037721715.1 Chitinophagaceae bacterium
TCATGGAAAAAGTTTCGGGTTTCGGGTTTTGAGTTTCGGGTTTTGGATTCAGGTTTGAGTTTCGGTATTTTGAGTTTCTTGTTTTGAGCTTCGAGTTTCGGGTTTTGAATTTCGGGTTTCGAGTTTCGGTTTACGGCTTGGCGAAGGGCAGGAATTTTAGCACAAAAGTTCATTCGAAGCACAAATGCTTAACCTTGTACAAATGTTTCTACGAAGCACGTCAGCCCGTCTTTTGCCAAACCGATGTTAGCGGTTCGGGCTTTCTTGTCAGTTGTCATTGTTCCATATTTCATTCTTTTCTGTCAGTATAATTGGAATACTGTCAGTAACTACAATAGTATGTTCATGTTGTGCCATAAAGCCACCTTTATTTCCTACCATTGTCCAACCGTCATCTAGGGTTTCGGTATACGTTGATGTTGTTGTTATAAATGTTTCAATGGCAACAACAGTGTTTTTCTTAAACCTTGAAAGGTTATATCGGTCTCTGTAATTTGCTATTTCTCTTGGTTCTTCATGAAGACTTCTGCCTATTCCATGTCCTGTCAGGTTCTTGATTATTTTGTATCCACGTTTCTTCGCTTCTGTTTCTATTAGATGTCCTATGTCCGAAATACGAACTCCACCTTTTATATTGGAGATGGCTTTATGCAAGATCTGTTTTGAAGCGTCTATAAGTTTTTGGTGTTGATTGATGTCTTCCCCAAGCACAAATGAGTTTCCGTTGTCCGACCAAAAGCCGTCAAGTTCGGCTGAAACATCAATATTGATTAAATCGCCTTCCTTCAGTATTCTGTTGTCGGACGGAATACCGTGGCAAAATTCATTGTTTACGCTTATGCAAGTCCAACCGGGAAAACCATAGGTCAGATACGGTGCTGATTTTGCCCCAAAATCCGAAAGTATTTTTGCCCCATAGTTGTCTAATTGTTTTGTTGTCATACCGGGCTCAGCGTAGTCTCTCATTTCCTTCAAAGTGCAGGCAACGGCTTCGCTTGCCTTTTTCATACCGGTTAGTTCCGTTTCTTTTGTTATTGACATATTCGTTTTATTTGTTTGTTTGTCTGCGGTGTCTTTATAGCCTGACTGCTAACGAGTTGAATATTGAATATTGGGTATTGATTATGGAGCATTTATTTCAATAAGTTAACTTTCACCAATTTCTCATTATCCTCTGAAATCTTTACCGGGTTTTGCAATGCCCTGCCCATTCCGTCCCAGTTTATTTCCATTACATCGCCATCTCTTAATTTTATGTTGCTTCCGAAGCTGAAGGCGTCTGCACCAAAAAAATGTATATGAGCTTGTAACGGGATACGATGACAGGGGTATTTGAAGTGATGATATTCTAAATTTTTAAGGCTATGAGCCATATTTTTTTCTCCAGTCTGAACTGGTGATGACCAAACCAATTCTTCATCCCTTAAAATTTTTACTGTTCCCTTTAGTTCCGAAAATTCTTCATCAATAACCAGCTCGGGGCCTATGGAACAGTTTCTTAGCTTGGAAGGAGCTAAATACAAGTAATTCTTTTTCTCCATAACATGATCAGAAAATTCATTGGCAGTGGTGAAACCTATTCTCCAGGGTTCGCCATTTTTATCTGTAAGGTATACTCCAGCTACTTCCGGTTCTTCGCCTCCGTCATTCGCAAAGGGTGGAACTTCAAGTGGCTCACCATGTGCTTTAAGCATTGAGCCATTGCCTTTATGAAACCATTCGGGTTGAGTGCCAATGGTGCCCTTTTCAGGAGAGCCGCCTTCTAAACCCCACTGGTACATCTGCATGCTGTCTGTAGGTTTTTCGGTAGAAGACTGATGCATCATCTGGCGGTTCAACGCACTGTTTTTATGTGTAAGACCCGTTCCTGAAACAATACAGTTCATCATGTTTTCAGGATGGTCGAACGAAGGCAAAAGCTTCCATTGATTTTTGCCTTCGTAAACTGATGAGTAATCTAAAGCTTCGTTAGTAACATGTAATTGAATAATGTCTTTTAATTTTTTATCAGCGTTAATGGCTTCAAGAGCTAAATCATATGCAGAAGCTACATCCTTTAGAAGCAGTAACGTTGGCTCCCGGACTACTGCTACATGCCTGCCAAACTGGGGATGAATAAGCTGTACTAATCTTGTAGAGTTGATTAACATAGTTGATTTGATTTTAAAGCTTTTTTAATTACAAGGCAAGTTCTTCGTCGTTCCTCCTGCCAATGACGTGCAGACATACTCCTCATTGTGAGGTACGAAGCAATTTGTTCCTTACCGGAACAGCCTTTTTTTAATAGAGCAAATTGCTTCGTCGTTCCTTACAATTATCATCTATTATAAGTCTTAATAATCCTTCATACTTTATACAGTCACCCACCCTCCATCTATTGAAAAACAACCACCTGTTGCATAGCTTGACGCAGCACTTGCGAGGTAAAGAGCTATGCCGCCAATTTCATATAATTCGCCCCAGCGGCCCATGGGAATTTTAGCAATGAAAGCATTATACTTTTCAGGATCATTGGTAAGTGGCAGGTTCAAATCTGTGGCAAAAGGCCCCGGTAAAATTGCGTTCACATTTATGTTTTCTTTTGCCAGTTCCATAGCTAGCGAACGTGTTAATTGTAAGATAGCTCCCTTGCTTGTTGCATAAGGTGTACGCTCGGGTATAGCAGTAACAGAAAGCATTGAGCCAATGTTGATTATTCTTCCATAACCGTTTTTCTTCATCGATGGTACCACCTCCCGGCATGCTAACCATGATCCTGTTACATTAACCTGCTGCACTTTATTAAAGTCGTCTAACGACAAATCCTGAATAGCCCCACGAATATTGATACCTGCTGAATTTATAAGTATGTCGATTTTTCCAAAACGTTCTATTGTTAATCTTACTGCCTCTTTCACGCTTTCTTCGTTAGTTACATCGCATACTGTGCTCATGCAATTGCGGGAGTATAAATCTTTTATTTGTTTAGCAGCCTCATAATTTTCTTTCGAAGACCTTGCCGCTATTGAAATATCCGCTCCGGCTTCTGCCAATGCTTTTGCCATTGCTAAACCAAGTCCCCTGTTGCCTCCAACAATTAAAGCCACCTGTCCGTCAAGCTTAAATAAATCAAGGATACTCTGTTCCACGCTCATCGTAATTAATTTTCTATGATTTTAAAATTCTCCAGGCCTTCTGTTTTTAGAGTGAGACCAACGCCGGGCTTATTATCATCTAACTGAAGATGGCCGTTTTCAGCAATCGCTTCGCCGTTGAAGATGTACCAAAACATTTCATTACCTACTTCAATTTCCGTTTGCGGAAAGTACTCGGCCATTGGCGAGGCAAAAGAACTCATAACCACATGCAGGTTGTGCATCTGGCCGCCGTGAGGTATTACTTCAACACCATGCATTAATGCCATTGTACATATCTTTTGTGCTTCCGTAAAACCGCCAACCCTGTTAGTATCAAATTGAAAAATATCAAGCGCCTCTGCCTTAATCAAATCATGAAATCCATACCGCGCATATTCATGTTCCCCGCCTGAAAGTGGTATGTCGGTGTATTGCTTCAGTTTGGCGAAGTTGTGAATCTCATCCGGCAATAACAGCTCTTCAGCCCACCGAAGGTTATAAGGTTCGAGCGCTTTTAGAAATTGTTTGGCATAGGGAAAATTGAAACCCATGTAAGCTTCGAGCATAATATCTACATCATCGCCAACAGTTTCTCTAACCACTCTTACCATATCAACATTCTTTCTCATGCCGGCCATGCCTTCTGTTAAGGGATAACCGCAGCGCAGCTTCATCCCGGTAAAACCTTCACTTTTGTAATGTGCAGCTTCGGCCTGCAGGCTGTCTAAATCGCGGGTATACAAACGGCTGTAATAAGTAGGTATGGAAGCCTTTGTTCTGCCGCCCATTAACATAAAAACAGGTTGCTGAAACACGTGCCCTTTTATATCCCACAGTGCGATGTCAATGGCACTGATGGCAGCAATCACAGCGCCCTTTCTTCCATAAGCTACAGAAGACCGGTACATTTTTTCAAAAAGATATTCAGTATTAAGGGGGTTCTCATTTAATAATAGACCCTTGAATTTAGAATCGATAATCAACTTGGTTACATCAGGAGACAACCCGGCATTTCCAATTCCGATTTGTCCTTCATCGGTTTCAATCTCAACAACAAGCCAGCTAAAAAAGCGAAACGGCGCCTGTGAATCCTCCTGAAAAGGCAGAGCGCTTAGCGGGGTAGCGAATATGGTATCGGCTGTTTTAACAGGACCATTCCATTGATACAATTTTGTTCGTACTGATGTTATTTTCATGTTCGTTATTTAATGAGAAATGTTACCGGGTCGCAAAAATTTATATTTTGCTGTTTCTATCTTTAATAATTCAGCCTTCTAAGGAAGGTTATAAAATCTGACAGTTTCCTACTGCTGCACAAAATGCCAGCAAACCCCTGCTATATCAATTATATTAACTTCTCTGCCATAGGGCTGCTGTGTTATTTGGCCTATCCGGATACCAAATTTTTCTGGCAACCTTCGTTCAATAACATCATTCCTAAATTCTTCAATGTTGCTTACTCCTACGCTAACCATAAAGTTTTCAGCAAAATCAGGTTTATCATACTTCTGCAAAATAAACTTGCATCCATCTTTTTCAAAACCGATATAGTCATTTGCATCCCAATTAATTTTAAAACCCAATTCCTGAAAAAGTTGTTTAGAGCCTTCAAAATCACTGCCTGATGGAACGAATGGTTCAAGGGATAAGAATTTCATTTTTTAAATAGTTTAGTTTCTTTTAGTACTGTTAGTTTTAATCCTTTGCGGGTAGCACAGCGGAGGGAATTTTAAACCTGCCTTTCACACAACAAAACATTTACCATGTAAGCTGTAATAATGATACACCTTGTATTGGCAATTCCATATTTAATACGGCTTCTCCATTCTTTACATTAAGAGATTCTGAAGAAGAAAATGTTTGAAGCTGTCCTGCCTTTTCAAGTTCTGCATATTGTTGTGCAGTGGGATTTTTAGGTGAACCCAATTTTTTCCAGGCTTCGTACGAGTTGCTATGCTGCTGGTCTATCCTGTAATGATTCAAGGAAACTTTGCCACGGGGAATACCTGACATCTTAATGGATACAGAAGCAGCCGGTTTAGTTAAATCATTATCATCATGATAATTCCAAACCATCACCGTTGCGGAGCGATCTTCTTTAGCTGCAAGGGCGTTTATATCCGGCCTTGCTCCTCTAACGCTTGAATCGCGGATAGTAATATAATTATAATCGAGGTTACCATTTACTTCAACCCGCTCACCCTGCATCATGCCAAACATGCGAAACACATTTAAAACAGGTTTGTCAACGCCGTTGGTTGCAAGATCGCGAAAGCCGCGGAACCAGGGCTGGTCTTCAAACTCAAATGCCCAGGTAACGGCACCGGTTAAATTAACACCACGATTGTCAGCCAGATCATATTTACGTGCAAATGAAGCCGCAGTGTAACTTGAATACATGGTACCGTTCCTGTAAGCATTTTGGGGGTTAAAGTCTTCTGAACAGGCGGCGCATCCTTCAGGATCCGACTCGCCGATAATAATGGGAAGGTTTTTTAAAGAAGGGTAGGAGGCTACTATCTCAAACCCTTTATCTATATCCCTAAGTTGTTTACCCATGTTCATCTGCACTCTTCCATTTACCAACCTCGGCTGACCCTTTGCGTGGAAAGTGATGAAATCTAAAGGCGCGCCCACTTTACCGGTTACATAGTTTTTACCGCTAACGATGTGGGTTAAGAATGTTTTAAGAAACAACGCGGCTTTTTCCGAACCCGGACCTGTTGTTTCCGGTCCGCCAATCTTTGCTGCAGGCAAGGCTCTTTTAACCGCATCGGAAACGTAATCATACAATTTTATGTACTCTTCAGTAGTCCCTTGCCAGTATGAAATATCCGGCTCATTCCAAAGCTCCCAGTACCAGCTTTCTACTTCGGCCTTGCCATACTTGCTAACGGAATGTTTAACCCATTCGTACACCAGGTTTGCAAACTTTTCATAGTCTTTCGGCGGCTGTGCCCATCCTGTATAAATGCTTCCATGTTTGCCATCAGGATCCCATTGGTGTTTGTATGGCTGAGGTTTTATTGAAAGCGCCTCGGGCATAAAACCTATCTGGGCAATAGGCTTCATGCCCCGCTCAATATAAGTATCGAATATTTTGTCAATAATCGTCCAGCTATAGACCGGTTTACCTTGTGCATCTTCTGTATAGGCATTGGTTGATCCCCACTTTAAAGCAGGAACTCCATCACCCGTAACCAGTAAGCTGTGCGCCCTTACATTCACAGGTACTTTACTCAACTTTGATATTTCGGTAAGCAGTTTCTTACCGTCTTTCATGTAAGTATAATTAGGTTCATCGTAGCCAAAAAAAGCCCAGATTGGTTTCATTGGCCCTTTCTTCTTATTGAAGTTTACATTAATAGTTACGGAATTAGCAGATGTGTTGCCAGCAGTTTGTGCTAAGCCTTTACCTGTAAAAAGATAAAGCGATAAAGTAATCGCAGCAGTCATCCGGATGCAATGGAGAAAAAGTGTGGAAGTCATAAATCAATTTCTTTAAAATAATACTTTTAGTGATTTTCCTGAATAGCTTATGTCTTTGGTTATTCCCGCAGGGATTATTTCCACCCTGAACATTCGTTTATTAACATGGTCGTCAAACCCTTTTAGTGCACCCGGTTCAAGTGTGAGCTGTTTCAATTTATCGTTCCAAAACATACGGGTCAACGAAGCTTTTCCGTTAAGATAATCGAGGCTTATTCCATCATCCTCATATAGATTATAAACGCCGTTGGCGCCCTGGAATATTTTAAGTGTTGTAGGTTCATCCACCTTTTCATTGGTGTATTGACGTATGGGATCAAACGGAATGATTGCGCCGGCGCGGGCATATATTGGCATTATGGTAAGATCAACTTCGCGGGTAATTGTTTGCCCTCCCGTTTTTTTAGTGTTCGTCCACCAGTCGTACCAATCCCCTTTAGGAAGATAAACCTGACATGAGGCAGCACCTTTTTCATATACAGGTGCAATTAATAAATCGCGGCCCCAAAGGAATTGAGTACCAGTTTTTCTTGCAGCTTCATCGGCAGGATAATGAAGCCACATAGCTCTCATCAGGGGCATTCCTGTGTTGCGTGCTTCCCATGCAAGTGTGTAAGTATACGGCATTAGCTGGTAATGCAACTCATCATATTTTTTAACCACGGGTTCTATTGCAGGGTTGTTCATCTCTGATTGAAGCGGGTAAGCCCTGCTTTCTTTAGGTCCCATGTCGCTTAATCCCCAGCCCCATGGAAGCCGTGTCCTCCAGGTTCGTCCATGCGATCTAAAGGAAGCATTGAATGCTCCAAACTGAAACCAACGTGCATAAAGCTCGCCGGTTAATTCTTCGTTTGGAGTGAAGCCGCCGATATCCGATCCCCAAAACGGTGCTATGCTTAACGAATAATTTAAGCCTACTGCTATCTGAGCTTCTAAAGTTTTCCATGACGATTCCGTATCTCCCGACCATACCCATCCGCCCCATTGTGCAATGCCGGGATACCCGTTTCGTTGAAGACTCCAGGGTCGTACATTAGGGTGAGCGGAGAGATGCCCCTGGTAATACAGTTGATGACGTTTAATCCGCTCGTGAAGATTAAACCAGTCTCCCTCGTCGGGCCAGAAAGCGTCTACCCCTGAATTTACCAGGCTCATGTGCTCCTTCCAATAATTTTGGATATGAGATGCATCAACTGTTTCGCCGGCTTGAGCCGGAACGCTGCCATGCAGATTTGGTAGCTTATCCCTGTCCCACGGAACCATGTGCAAAACTACTTTTACGTTACGTGCGTGTATATCTGCAATCACATCTTTAGGGTCACGCTTAAAAACTGCAGGATTAAATTCGAAAGACGGTTGCGGCTTGTTCCAGCCGCGCGGAGTAAAACCGGTTCCCAAGTAGATGAGGGCATCAACAGGGATTTTTTTCAAACGGAAGCTATCTACGATACCCATCATTTGCTTGTCTTCTTCCAGTGTGCGATGCGATTGCATATAACCCAGCGACCACTTCGGTGGCATAGCTGCAGGGCCGGTAATTACAGAAAAATCTTTCATAAACAAAGACGGATTGTGAGTGTCAAATACAAAAAAATCAAACAAACCGGGAACAATTTTATCAATGGGAGGAAGGCCTTTGCCCTGGTTCAATCCCTGATTTTTTACTGTTTGAGGAACAATTTCTTTACCGTTAGATTTCCAGGGAATGAAAGTGCCACTGTCTTTATTTCGTAAATCTACCTCTACCCACGGAGAAGCAACAAATATAGCCCAGCCTTCAGTTCCTATAAGCATAGCAGCGGGATTACGTGAACCGTACATATCTGCCTGCCATCGGGGCTGCATACTGTCGTACGCTCCGCGCCGGTCGTACTGTACCTGCTGCGTACGCCAGTTATTGCCCGGTATTGGTTTTGGGCCACCTTCGCCCATTCCCAATACCGGCGCATCATCTAATCTGAATGATAAGTTTCCGCCTTTATCGAAAGTGATCTGCTGAACCGGTTGGTTCCTGGCATTGGTTATAACTATACTAATTGGGTTAGGACGAACTTCCACTTTTAAGTTCCCTACCTGTTTCTTCATGGAGGTGTTTATACTACGAACACTAATAGCCGGCGGTGGATAATTTCGTTTGGCCAGGGCTGGAGTGTAAGGAAAATTATCTTTAAAGCTTACTGGTTTCAGCGTTATGCGGATACAATTTTCGGCGGCTACGCGAATATCCAATTGTGCAGGTTCACCATTTGTTGTGATTTGTTGCGGGCGAACAACAAGGTGCAGACACGTTAGTACCAGAACCAACAGGATGTGATGTACAAAGCGCATGTGGATGAAATAGTTTTTTATTTGCGAAAGCTTTTTTTACGCGATGCCTGTAATCATCTTAGTTGTATCTTTTCGGGCATTGTATACAAAAGCTCTGCTACGCCTGTTGTCTTCACGCCTACTCGTGCGAAAATGAAATTGTCATTTGCTATGGATGCAGGTATGTTAACGGTAACTGAAACAGGTGTGCCAATAGTGATAGCAGAAGCAAGTACCTGCACATTTGCAGCATTATTATTTTGATCGAGAATCAGGTTTGGTCCGATGTACAGCCTGGCAAGTTCGAGGGTTCTGGTTGTTGTATTTCTTTCAATGGTGAAAGTGGCCTTTACTGATGATCCCGTCCGTTCGTAGCTTACATTTTTTATTATAGAATAAGGCTCAACAGGAATATCGACAGCGGTAGAACCTCTAAGAGATACGTTAATCGTATCGGTATTATCTGCCCATGGTCCTGCTCCTACAGAACGAACCAGTTTGTAATCTCCACCAAAGAGAACGGCTGAAAATGTACCATCCTGCGCAATGTTCAAGGGTATTTTGCTGAACAACTGGTAGCCCGACTGCCATATCTCAAACTGCACACCTAAAGAGCGTACACCAATAGGCTGTCCCTGATAAATTACCTTTCCGGTTAAAGTTGATTCCGGCTGTTTTAGGTTATCCTTTTCGCATCCGGCAAAAACAAAAACGGATACGGCACATAAAGTATAAATAGAT
>JBBJOD010000151.1:0-9636 GCA_037721715.1 Chitinophagaceae bacterium
ACTGTTTACAAGTTTCTTGGAATATTATTATTAAGAGATGCGTCCCAGCAGGCATCTCAGGGAGAGGTAGTTGATTTTTTCCAGGAAGCCCGGTGCGGTGACCTTGCATTTTTTGATAATGCTGCGGGTAAAATAACACATGTAGGTATTGTATTGAACGACCAACAAATTATTCATTCATCCGGAAAAGTAAGGATAGATGCACTTAACAGCCAGGGCATTCTCAACCTGGAACAATCCATCCAGACACATCAATTAAGAATTATCAAGAGATATTTTTGAATAAGACCATGCAGTTGATGCTTGTTTATTAAAATGTCAGTTACATAAACTTGTTTGTGGATCAGCGTCTGAGCCGATCCGCTTTATTCTCCTTTTTTGAAATTTTCTTTATAAAAAGCGATAGCATCCTGTATGCTTTTCAGGGCAAATGTCTTGTCAAGTATCTCGTCCACCTTAACTGTTTTATTTTCCAGCTTTTTATATTCTTCAAAAAAATGACGAAGCTCATCAAAAAAGTGTTTCGGCAGTTCTTCAATATTATTATAATGGTTTACACTTGGATCATTAGCAGCAACCGCAATGATTTTATCGTCCAGGTCACCACTATCTACCATCTGCATAACGCCAAGAACTTTAGCCTGCACGATACACAATGCCTGCACGGGTACCGAAGTTAGCACCAGGATGTCTAATGGATCTTTATCATCGCCATATGTCTGGGGAATAAATCCGTAATTACAAGGGTAGTAAAAGGAAGAATAGATTACCCTGTCAAGTTTAAGAAGGCCACTTTCTTTGTCGATTTCATATTTGCACCGCGAGCCTTGTGGAATTTCAATGATAGCATTTACTACTCTGGGAGCATGTTCTCCGATTGGTACGCCATGCCAGGGATGAGATACTGTGTACATAGTTTCGGTTATTTGCATGCAAACGTACAAATCAATTTCGTTAAAACAGGTGAATAATTTCTAGGCATCCTGTTATTGTGGTTATGATACGAAATACCGTATATGTGGGATGGTGTGTAAAATTCATTTCCATATCACTATAAGCATCCCGCTAAATATAAGCAAGGCGCCTAAAGCAAGTCTGAGTGTCAATGGCTCCTTTAAAAAAATAACGGATAAAAAAATTGTAAAAACGATACTTCCCTTGTCAATGACAGTTACCTGTGAAACTTTTCCTACCTGTAAAGCTCTATAATAAAATAACCAGGATAACCCAGTAGCGAAAGCTGAAAGTACCAGAAAAAGCCAATTGTTTTTCGATAACCCGGCAAGCCCGGATTGCTGCCGGTTAGTAAATATAATTACCCATGTAATAATCAAAATAAAAACGGTCCTGACGCCTGTTGCCAGGTCAGCATTTATATTCTTCAAACCTGCTTTTGCGAAGACGGCAGTTAACGCTGCAAAAAAAGCGGATAGCAAAGCATAAATCATCCATGCGGGCATAGGGAGTTTTTAAAATTCAGTAGAAGATTTCAAGCCGAACAATTCGCCTCTTCGCCAAAGCGACAATTCTTTCTTTAAAAATTTACGATTTCTTCGGGTGAGTGATTCCGGATCAAGACCGTTAAGATCAGGCCTTCCGGCGTTTACCCATGCGGTATACCAGAAATTGCCGGCAGCTGCAATGGATAATCTTAATTGCCGTTCTACCATACCATTTAGCAAATCGTTGTAACTTTTAGAGTAAGCAAAAGAATGTTTAATTTGATTGTACCTGTTCTTCAAAATATTTCCTGAAGGGTCCATCAAATACACCTGGTTTGCAGGAAAACCCGATCGCAGCTGTTTTTCATGGAGCAACACTGTATCTACCAAATGGTTGCTGTTTTGTATAATTCGCCATATTTCCTTTTTCACATCGGTAATATAAGTAGCCTTGCCGGTATTGAATTTATAAACTGATCCAAGGTATTCGGGTAGTTCTGATTCCCAAAACGAATGAATTCCTTTCTGCCCGGTTGATGCACCATCGTGATTTAACGTGGTATGTAAAGGCACATGAGCGTCACCTAAATAGTGAGCAAGGTCGCCGGCATAAAACAAAATGTATGGTTTGTTTTTTTCAGCAAAAGCTTTTGTCAGCCTGGTAAATACCTGGTCTATATACCAGGGCAGCAGGCCGGCCTTCTGTACTACTGAGTCACTGTACCTGGCAACTGCTTCAGGCAATGTTTTAGGAACCGATTCAAACGGAGTTTGTAATATTTCAGCATTGATATAGTGACGGTTCGCTTCTCCCCGGTAATCGAGCGCGTATATCCTCACATCGGGCATTTGCGATTCCTGGGTGATAAAGTCGATATGATTGTAAAAAAAACTTCTCATACTGTCAGGTAGTGTAAAGACAGCTGCACGATTTATTCTCTGGTGAGCCCAGAATCCCCAGCCAGAGATATGGGAGATACCACCAACGATGAATACCAGCGTAAAAACCATAGGTAATATCCAACTTTTCATAGTTAATTTATTTAATAATGGCCCAAACTATTCAGGAAATGTTGACGAGTGATTATAATCAAACCTTAAATTACCTGCTTCATAAACCTTTAACAATTTGAAAACCGGCATAAGTGGCCAGTAGCCCCAGAACAACGCTTCCTATTGCGTACAAGATAAAGTAAAGCGTGTATCCGGATTTGAGCAGGTTAAAGTTTTCGACTGAAAACGACGAAAAGGTAGTGAACCCGCCACACAGTCCGGTGACCAGGAAGAGCCTGGTATCAGACGAAAGCAGGTTGCCTTTTTCTGAAAGGGCAAAGAAAAGTCCGATAAAAAAACAACCGATTATATTGATGGCAAAGGTTCCAAATGGAAATGTGGAAGGATAGAACCTGTAAACCATTACCTGCACAAAGTATCTTAGCGCACCTCCCAATCCGCTGCCAGCAGTAACTATAAGGAAAGCTTTCATTTTTGATATCAGCTATCAGCCGTCAGCTAGGGGAAGCTTTTTTGAATGATTGATTTGTGTAGTTGGTTTGTGCAAACCGCAATATTTATTATTATAATAGTGGTGGCTGATAGCGGATAGTTTTTTAATGTATATCCTTCAGGTCTACCAGCCATTCGTTATTTACTCTTATTATTTTAATGGTGGTGGTATCTTTTGGTTCGTAAGTATTGGTATAAATAAAATTAACCATAGAATCGCTTACAGGTTCCTCACGAATTACAATGATATTGGCCTCTTTAAAATTTACCTTGTCTTCTTCTTTCCGACGATTATAATCTTTCTTCCATTTTTCCAACAGCATAACATTTGTGTTGGTGGAATCCTTTAGCAAATAAAACAATGCTTTGTTATAATTACCGTCGAGGGAAGCTCTTATAAATTCGCGTCCGGCATCCTGCGCATCTTCGGCTTTGGAGTAGCCTGACGAACCGTTACACGAGATGAAGCAGACAAAGATAGTGAAGAAGAAAATGAACCGTGTCATTCTGCGATTTTGTGTTTTTACCCTGCCAGAAGTTAGCATGGCGTTTATGGATGCTGTTGCTCCAATTGCTTCTCTCTTTCGTATGCCCGGATGATTGCTTTTACCAGCCTGTGGCGCACAACGTCTTCCTCATCTAATTCTATGTGGGCGATGCCATCAACCCCCTGCAAAATCCGAACGGCTTTTTCCAGACCGCTTCGCTGATTTTTAGGAAGGTCAACCTGTGTAAGGTCGCCGGTAATAATGGCTTTTGCATTAGCCCCTATTCGGGTTAAAAACATTTTTATCTGGAGGTCTGTGGCATTTTGAGCTTCATCCAGTATAATGAAAGCGTTATCGAGTGTTCGTCCACGCATATATGCCAATGGAGCAATTTCAATGGTACGGGTGCTCATGTAATATCCCAACTTATCTGCCGGTATCATATCATCCAGTGCATCATACAAAGGGCGCAGGTAAGGGTCTATCTTTTCTTTAAGGTCACCTGGAAGAAATCCCAGGTTTTCACCTGCCTCAACAGCTGGCCTGGTAAGAATGATTTTTTTGATCATTTTGTTTTTAAGGGCCCGCACTGCCAGGGCAACCGCCGTATAAGTTTTACCAGTACCGGCAGGTCCGATAGCAAACAGGATGTCGTTTTTATCCATTGCCGTTACCATCCGTTTCTGGTTAACGGTCCTTGCACGAACTGTTCTTCCGTTAGGACCAAAAACCAATACGTCATTCGGATTCCGGTCAACGAAATTATCAACTGTTTCAGCATCATCACCTCCCAGTATCTGTTCGAGGTAAGTCTCAGTGAGGTGACCGTTTCGCTGCAGGTATTGCACCACCAGGTTTATTTTTTCTTTCGCCGTTTCAACCTGTTCCGGGGATCCGCTTAGCTTCAACTGGGTGCCGCGGCTCAAGATTTTAAGAAGAGGGAATTTTTTTTTGAGGATGTCGAGCTTACCGTTGTTTACACCAAAAAATTCAATAGGGTTAACAGTTTCAAGGTTTATTATACTTTCTGTCAATTCGTTCGGATTTAGTACTGGTATTTCAAAGTGCTTTCGTTGTCGCCAGTTATTCAAAAATAATTAAATGTACTGTGAATTCCAATAAAGTTAGGCATTCATTCTACAAGGTAAGCACTGTCACTTATAAAATTTGGTTAACAATGGAGGGAGTTGTGGGTGATGGGTTATGAGTGATGAATTATGGGTGATGGTGATGGGTAACTCATAATTAGGCATAATTAATAATGTGAGTGATGGGTTATGATTGATGAGTGTTGAATTATGGGTGAAGGATATTGGGTAACTCATAAATAGCCTGACAGTTCAGTACTATTCTCTCCCGTAATTCAGTTGGCCACTCAATCGATATCTGGCAAAAGAAATCCCGGTTCATTTGATTGAACCGGGAGGAAAATGATAGTTTACATTTTTATTAGTAACGATACATGTCAGTCTTGAACGGGCCATTTTTATCAATGCCGAGGTATTGACTTTGGGCATTGGTCAGTTCTTCCAGTTCAACACCAATTTTTGCCAGGTGAAGCCGGGCAACTTTTTCGTCAAGGTGTTTTGGCAACACATACACTTTGTTCTCGTAGTTGCGGTGATTTGTCCACAACTCTATCTGGGCGAGTGTTTGATTTGTAAAAGAGTTACTCATAACGAAAGAAGGGTGACCAGTTGCGCAACCTAGGTTCACCAGGCGGCCTTCTGCAAGTACAATCACGTCTTTTCCTTCGATATTGTACAGGTCAACCTGGGGCTTAATGGTGTCTTTGGTTGATCCATAAGTATCGTTCAGCCAGGCCATATCGATTTCAATATCGAAATGCCCGATATTACAAACAATTGCTTTGTCTTTCATTAAACGAAAATGCTGCTCGGTGATAAGGTCACGACAACCACTAGCCGTTACAACTATGTCGGCTTCTTTTACAGCATCTGCCATTTTTTTGACCTCAAAACCATCCATAGCAGCCTGTAATGCACATATGGGATCAATTTCGGTAACAATCACTCTTGCGCCTGCGCCTCTAAGTGAATCTGCTGACCCTTTACCCACATCTCCATAACCCCCAACAACAGCTACTTTACCTGCCATCATAATGTCTGTTGCCCGGCGAATTGCATCCACCAAAGATTCACGGCAGCCGTACTTATTATCAAATTTTGATTTGGTCACACTGTCATTTACGTTGAACGCCGGTACAGGCAGTGTGCCTTTTTCCATTCTTTCGTAAAGGCGATGAACGCCGGTAGTAGTCTCTTCCGACAGGCCCCTGATGTGCTGTATTAGTTCAGGGTATTGGTCAAAAACCATATTGGTAAGGTCACCACCGTCGTCGAGGATCATATTCAACGGCTTATCGGACCCTCCAAAAAACAATGTTTGCTCTATGCACCAGTCCGCTTCCTGCTGTGATTGTCCTTTCCAGGCAAATACACCGATGCCTGCAGCAGCAATGGCGGCAGCGGCATGATCCTGTGTTGAAAAAATATTGCAAGAACTCCATTTCACTTCAGCACCGAGTGCTACAAGTGTCTCTATTAATACTGCAGTTTGAATAGTCATATGAAGGCAGCCGGCAACACGCGCGCCTTGTAGAGGTTGTGTAGCTCCGTATTCATCTCTGAGTGCCATTAATCCTGGCATTTCAGCTTCCGCTAGCCTGATTTCTTTTCTTCCCCAATCGGCCAGGCTCATGTCTGCCACTTTATGTGCAAGGCTGCAGTCGATTGATGATTTTGTTACAGTTGACATTTTAGTAAATATTTGTTTTTTGCAAAGGTAAAACTATGTTGTTAGAAAAGCAATAATGTTGGTTTTGTTTTAACATTTAAATATATAAGTTAAACAAAAATGTTTTATCCGGTAAATTGGTCAAAGAGGGTAAGGATTGATGGGATATGGAAGCCAGCGGGAATGGTAAGAGTGCCGAGATGATGAGCAAACTGGGATGCAAGCGCAATAACCAGGAAATAAGCTAGTAACGAGACCGCCTGTTTTTTAAAGTATTTACTACGATCTTGTCTATCGGCAAGGTCACTTCCTCTTCCGACAACTGCTCCCAATCAATAAAACGAAATGTCTCAATCTCGTTTTTTTCTTTGTAAACAGCAAGTTGTGATTCATCAAAATCAAACGGTTTAACTCTAATTGGGCAGGAAATTGCTTCCTGGGCTTCCACGAAATAATAGATTGAAATGATCTGGTGGCCAGGGTTGAATGCCGAAAGCTGGAAATAGTCTGTCGTGTAGATATGTTCACCGACTGACACCTCCAGGTCCATCTCTTCTTTAAATTCCCTCCGCAAACACTCCCGCGTACCTTCACCAAATTCGAGACCGCCGCCCGGAAATTTTGTGTAATAGCTACCACGAATGAATTCATCACTAACGAGCAACCTGTTGTTCTCATCCACCAGGATACCGTAAACGCGAATATTAAACAAGTTCATGACTCAAAACAGTTTTTTTCTTAAAAAAAACCAGCCGATGACCAACGATATCAGCAGAGATAGCAACACGGGAATATAAAACGCAAAAGGGGAGTGCCCGTAAGGAATAGGAACATTCATTCCGTATATACTTGCAACCAGTACCGGAAAAGTGAGGACGATCGTTATCACTGACAAACGTTTCAAGACATCATTCTGATTATTGGCAATGATACTGGCATAGGCGTCGAGGGTGGAACTCAGTATATTGGTATAAATATTTGCCATTTCGAGCGCCTGTGAATTGTCAACTATAAGGTCATTGAGAAATTCGCGCTCTTCTTCGTTCAAAGCCAGGAAATTGGTTCTTTCCAGTTTAACAAGCAGCAGTTCGTTTGAACGCAGTGCAGTGATAAAGTAAACAAGGCTTTTTTGAATACGCATCAGGTCAAGCAGTTGTTCATTGCGGTTACTTGCATACAGTTTTTGCTCCAGCACATTCCTTCGCTGATTAATTTCTTTCAGATGGTCGAGAAAGTTCTGAACTACTTTTTCAAATATCTTTAATACCATCATCTTACGGTTGTCTGGATGGCGGTTTTGAAAAGTGCTTAAGAACTTCTTAATAGCGGCGTTCTCAAACGAGTTAACAGTTACTATCTGGTTATGGGTTAAAATGATACAAATAGGGATAGTAATATAAAAGGCATCGCTTTCATTAAACGAATTGTTTTCCGTTGGTGTTTTAATTACTATCAGCTTAACATTGTCTTCTTCTTCAAAGCGTGTACGTTCATCGATATCAAGAGAATCGGTTAAAAAGTCGAGCGGGATCTCCAGGCCAGCCGACAACTCGGAAAATTCTTCGTGCTTAAGAGGTGGCAAAACGTTTACCCAGGCACCGCTGTCGGGCTTTTCAATAGCGATTGTCTGGTGGTTTATATTTTTGAAGTATTGTATCACAATCAGGCAAATATAGTTGGAAAGACCGAGAGTCGGAAAACAACGGAATGCTATGTGATACAGTACACTTCTAATATTATGTACGCGTCCAGATTGATTTATTGAACTGGAAAATTGATACCGGTTTCATCCGGAACAGCGGTATCTTCGAGATCAATGTCTCCTTCATACACCTTTTCGGCAGGACCAGTGAGCCATATATTGATATATGATTCGTGGTGCGTTCTGTCAAATTCAACATTTAGTGTGCCGCCCTTGGTAATAACAACCACGTTGTTAAAACCGGTTTCATTGTGGTAGCACACAAGCGCGCTTGCAGTTACACCGGTACCGCAACTTAATGTTTCATCTTCCACTCCGCGCTCGTAGGTTCGAACAATTATTTTATCCTCATCTTTGTGCTCTACGAAGTTTACGTTGATACCATCTTTTTCAAAAAGGTGGCTGTACCTGATCTCCTTTCCCTTTTCGCTGACATTAGTTCTCATAACATCTGCTACCATTTTCACATAATGGGGTGAACCGGTATCAAGTAGGGCATCACCATGGAAATCCTTTATTTTTTCCACATCTTTCATGTGCAGGCTTACTGTGCCATCTACATCTATTTCCGCTTCATGTTCGCCATCAACGGCCAAAAAGCGATAGGTGCTTTTACGCATGCCCAGAAGATGAGCGAATTTTACAAGACATCTGCCGCCATTGCCACACATGGAACTTTGCTTTCCATCCGAATTGTAATATTTCATTTCAAAATCATAACCGTTTTGCAGGTTGAGCAGCATGAGGCCATCCCCACCAACTCCGAAGCGGCGGTCGCATATCATCCGAACCTGCCCGGTAGTAAGACTATCATACTGTTTAGAGCGGTTATCCAGGATTACGAAATCATTCCCGGAACCCTGGTATTTAAAAAAGTGAATTTTCATATGTACATTTTGTCCTGAGCTGTTCTTTTAATTCTTCCAAAAACCAATGCAAGGTAAGGCAGCCGTGAATCATTCCGAACCAGTTATATTATCGAGACACTGGCGAATCAATTTTTCCATTGTGGCATTGGCGTCAGGCGAAAATTGTTTCTGGATGCGGTTTGCCACGATGGCACTAAGGCTAAGGCACTGATGCCCGAGTAGTTTTCCGAGTCCATAAATACCTGCCGTCTCCATTTCAAAATTGGCTATGCGGTGCTGACCGAAACTGAATTCAGTCAGGCGACTGACCAGGTGGGCATTGCTTAAACCCAGCCGTAGAATTCGGCCTTGTGGTCCATAAAATCCCGGACAGGTTACGGTAATACCGTGATAAAAATTTTTTACAAATTTCTTCAGGAGTGCCGCGCTGCAGCTGCTGATATAAGGATGCGAAAAATGATGATGCAATTGCGTTTGGGTTACAAACGATTGTACCAGCATCTTTTCCTCATCGTTGGTTTGGTGCCTGTAGAAGTTAAGCAGGTTGTCAATGCCAAGGCCATGCGTGGAGGCTACGAATGCGTCTACCGGGATATTTTGCTGCAATGAGCCGGCCGTTCCAATGCGTATGACCTGTAATTGCGTCAATTTATCCCTGATCGTCCGGGTAGCAAAATCGATATTAACCAGGGCGTCCAGTTCATTCATTACTATATCTATATTGTCTGTACCAATTCCTGTAGAGACTACGGAGATCCTTTTTTTTCCTATCCACCCGGTATTAGTAATAAATTCACGATGTTGCGACTGGATTTCCTGCGAATCAAAATATTTACTTACCTGTTTAACACGTCCGGGGTCGCCAACTGTGA
>JBBJOD010000152.1:0-9634 GCA_037721715.1 Chitinophagaceae bacterium
GCACCGGTGTTAATGCTGTATTTGTACTACCCGCCGGGTTAACTCCCTGGCCGGTTACTCCTCCTGCCCTGCCTTCAAGCGTCTTTTTATGAAGTCCGTGGCGGTACGCATTGAAATTTGTTCCGGACAACATTTTGTTACCGAGCTTATAATCTATCAGGAAAGACAGGCTTATTCCTTTATAATTGAAAGCGTTCAGGAAACCACCCACCCATTTCGGTAAAGCGCTCCCAAACGTTACCAGGTCATCCGTTTTGATCGGCACACCATTGGCGCTATACATCCTGTTTCCTTTGGCATCTTGTTTATAACCGAAACCTGCTATCTGGCCCATTTCCTTACCTACAATTTGTCTTAATTCACCATTAAAAACATGGGTACCTACCGTTATCCGCTCACCTGGCTTATTAGTCAACAGGCTGAGCACTTTGGTTTTGTTGTAAGAACTGTTCGCCGTGAATTCCCAGGAGAAATTTTTTGTCTGAACCGCAACAATGTTCAATAAGCCCTCCAATCCGAGATTCTGACTTTGCCCGCTATTGATACGGGTGTCAATAAAACCAGAAGCATCAGAAATTTGTGCTTGTACAATCTGGTCTGTCGTTATTCTCCGGTAAGCGGCTACATCAATACCCACCCTACTATCGAACAATTTGAGGTCAACGCCTATTTCAGTTTCCGCGATACGCATAGGCCTAAGGTTCGCGTTAGGCAATGTGGTACCATTTGGCCCGCCTACCGGTTGAACCAGTCCTGCCGGGTTGCCAATCAGGTTAGCATTGATCTGGTAAAACAGCACATCTGCATAAGGTGGTACATCCGTATCGCTTCCTGCTTCCGCATAAGCCAGCCTTAGCTTGCCCGATGTCAACCAACTGACATCAGCAAGAGATTCAGAGAAGACGTAGCTTGCAGATATAGAGGGATAGATGATACTCCGGTTTTCTTCCGCTAAGGTAGAAAACCAGTCATTTCTAAGTGTGCCATTTAAATAAAGGAAACGTTTGTAGGAAATTTCCGCCGACCCGTACAGTGAGTTTACTCCCCTGGTTTGCAGATCGTAAAAGGGATCTTTCGCCCGGCCATTTTGCACGGTATAGAGTCCTCTTACAACAAAATCAGTCACCTGCACGCTGTTTAAGTCTGAACGCCGGCGCATCTGGTTACCTCCAACCGTCAGGTTGGCACCAAAATTTCCAAATTCACGCGTTGCAGAAACAAGAAAGTCTGCATTGGTCTCCCTGAACCGGCGGGCTTCCTGGGTATATACACCGTTTACAAAACCTGCAGGCGCAGGGCCCCTGGAGGCATGGCCGGTTGGATAGTTGTTATAATCCTGGTCACGTGACCAATAATCCTGTCCAAAACGACCCTGGACAAAAAGCCAGTCTAGTATATCATATTTAACTGATACATTTCCGAATACCCTGTCTCTGCGCACATTTTGAAATTGTTCGGCCAACACCCAAAAAGGATTGGTACGGTTCATGAACCTTGAATAGATATACTCATTACCTTGTGCATTGTATTTGTTGGCATCGAGCACAGCATAAGGCATTGACCGGGCAAGGTTAGCTAAAGTGGTGGGAATTGAATTATCCTGGTTGGCAACGTTTGGTGGATTCCTGTTAAGCTCATTGGAGTAGTTGACATTTCCCATAAAACTTAATTTATCGGATAAATTGTAACTGAAACCCAGGTTCATGGTTTTCCTGTTGAAGGTATTGTTGGGCACAATTCCTTTGCTACTCAGGTTACCCAATGATAAATGCAGGCCCCCCTTTTCTCCACCGGCTTCCAATGTAACGGTATTGGTCAGGTTAGAACCCTTCCTGAAAAAGTTCTTGATCCGGTCATACTGGGGCTCATAGGGTACAGTTAAATTATTGAACAAAATATGTGTCATTCCCGGCTGAAACTTTTCTCCAAATGACCATTGACCGGAGGTAGGATTAGGGGTTGTTGGACGAAGGCCGTTTTCGCCCTGTCCATATTCATCTTGATAGTCAGTAAAGTCTAATGGTGTTTCACTGGTATAGTTTCCATTGTACGTCAAGCCCAGCCCTTTGCCTTTTCCCCTCGTTTTGGTGGTAATCATGATTACGCCATCTTTCGCACGGGAACCATACAAAGCTGCAGCGGCCGCACCTTTCAGAATGGTCATGTTTTCGATATCGTCCGGGTTTATACTGGTAAGACCGTCACCCCCATCTGAAGTATTACCTCCACCTCTAACACCGATAGAATTATCACTGCCAACAGAGCCGGGGTTTGTCCCGAAATTGGTGTTATCCACCGGAACGCCATTAATTACAATCAACGGGTTGTTCTGTCCGGAAATGGACGATTGGCCACGTATGCGTATTTTAGAGGTACCAGCCGGTCCGGTACCAAGACCGGAAATATTAACCCCTGCTACTTTTCCCTGTAATGCATTCATCAGGTTGGGTGTACGGTTAACAGTAAGTTCCTCGGCATTCACTGTAGTGGTAGAATACCCCAGCCGCCTGGACTCTTTACCGATACCCAGGGCGGTTACTATCACTTCATCAAGCCCCTGCGTTACTGCTTCCAGCGTAACCGCCAAAGAATTTTTACCGTTCACCGGTACTTCCAGTTGTGTGTAACCAACGGAAGTAAACACAAGAATATCATTCGCTGATGCATTAACCTGGAACCTGCCGGCATCGCTGGTCACTGTTGCCTTCCTGGTATTTTTCACTTGTACCGTTACCCCCTGCAAAGGTTGGTTGGTGGCACTTGAAACTGTACCTGTTACTGTCTGTGAAAAAGCTGATGCAGAAAATAATAGAAGTAATGAGAAAAGTTTGAGCATTTTGCTCACCGCTGGAGCAGAAGCCTGGTTGAGTCTAGTCTTCATAATGGCAAGTTGTTTTGGTAAAAATATTTTCTCAGGCGAGATAATATTTTTTACAATATAAAACAAAGTATTCATTCTTGAAATAAAAAAAAATTAGGAATAAGAGTTTATCACAACGGTGCCAAGGAACGCTCATCTTTCCGTGACGTTGTAATACCTGTAAGTGTTGGTTGATAGCAATGGGAATAACTGCCTGTTAATCGTCTCTTAGCAGGCTAGTGTGATTAGACGACAGGCAGCTTTTTTGGAACGATGCCCTATCAAATAAGGCATTACTATTACTGCGCTTTAAATGCAATCAGTAAGATTCCGATGCTACTCATCAATCAATATTGAATTCCGGTATATTGTGATGAGGCAAAAGACTCACGGCTGAATTAGCAAAGAAAATGCGCAGACTAAATTGATTCAATAGCAACACGCTGCATCCATTGTAACAAGAGAACCCAATAACTTTTTTAATTAAAACTCCGATCTCCTGTTAAGCAACCTGATAAAATGCCATATCGTATGATTCGAATACTAGTCTTTCATTTTTAGCTTATACAACCTGATGAGTAAGCCTGGTTTCCTGGTTGCATAAGCCGTTCTGAAGGGAGCGGCCAGCGATTTCGTTTGATATACGAGTGACGGAGCTGTTACCAACGTACAAAGAGATTACCTAAGTAGTTTGTGACCGTAGAATGGATGTTAACACGTAAAGTACAATGATGTTTAGTTATAACTCGTTCAATACGAAGTACATTAAACAAAATCTGAACGAGCGGTAAATTTTTAAAGCAGCTAATCAGTTGTTGAGGCGCAAGAGGATAGTGAACACAATAAACTGGCAATCGTTCTTTGGAACTTGAAAAACAGCATGTAAAGTATCAGTATGAAAACGAACCTAACAACCATGAGCCATGTAGGCCAGGCATTGCAATTAGCACTTAAAGCAAACAAAATAGGCCCTTCGTTGGAAGAACAAACAATACATTTGGGAGACTTGACGGTAGCTAATGAGCAAATTGATTTTTCAAATAAAGCTAAACAAAAGAGTACGGCAGAACATGCAGTCGGCGATAAAAAATCGCATTTCCAAAAGAAAGAGAAAAAGAAAAGGTCGGCCGAGTTGATTACTGCGAACATAGAAATTGCCCGCCAGAACGAAGAAAAGGAAAAACGGGCCGCTGAACTGGCAATCGCTAACAAAAAACTTGTCAAGGAAAACAAAGCCAAAAAGAAGCGGGCGGCTCAATTGATCATCGCAAACAAAGAGCTCCTCTTTCAAAATAGTGAGAAGGCAAAAAGGGCCAGGGAGCTGGAAGTTGCCAATAAGGAACTGGAATCCTTTTCTTATTCGGTTTCTCACGATTTGAGGGCTCCGCTTAGGGCCATCAATGGTTTCACCCAGGTATTGCTAGAAGATTACCAGGAACAATTCGATGAGGAAGTAAAGAATTTATTAGATGAGATTGTAGCCAACTCAAAAAAAATGGGGGAACTGATAGATAACCTCCTTGAGTTTTCACGGGTAGGCAAACAGCATGTTTCAAAGACGGAAATTAATATGCAGGCCCTGGTAGATTCAGTCATCTGCGACCTGAGGCAGCAGTTTCCAAAATTGAAAACCAGGTTCACCGGTAAGATTGTGGGCAATATAAAAGCTGATAAACACATGTTGAAGCAGGTATTTATTAATTTAATTTCAAATGCGCTTAAATATAGCGGCAAGAAAGAAAAGGCCGAGATAGAAGTAGGTTCATACGATGAAAAGGGTAACCGGGTATATTATGTGAAAGACAATGGGGTTGGTTTTGATATGCGCTACTATGATAAATTGTTTGGTGTGTTCCAACGTTTGCACAGCAATGTAGAGTTTGAAGGAACCGGTGTTGGTCTTGCGCTCATTCACAAGATTATTACAAAGCACGAGGGAAAAGTTTGGGCAGAAGCCAAAGTGAATGAAGGCGCGTGCTTTTATATTTCCTTGCCAATACTTTGACCAAACCTTTTTATAAAACAATACAATATGCCCAACAGAGACGTTCAAATACTGCTGGTAGAAGACAACAAAGCCGATGCTATGTTAACGATTCGGGCCTTAAAGAAACATAACCTTGCCAATAACCTGATTCACCTGGTTGATGGAGCCCAGGCGCTGGATTTCATCTTTGCGAAAGGCGACCATATAAAAAGAAATATCGAAAACAAGCCCAAAGTTATTTTCCTTGACCTGAAAATGCCAAAGGTAAGCGGACTGGAAGTACTTCAAATTTTAAAAAAAGACGAGAGGACGAAGTTTATTCCCGTTGTTATGATGACTTCATCTAAAGAGGAAAAGGACATTGTCGAAAGCCATCATCTTGGCGTGAACAGTTATGTTGTAAAGCCGGTAGATTTTGAAAAATTCTCTAAAGTTGTTACCGATTCTGGCTATTATTGGCTGGAGATAAATAATGCGCCACTCCAGTAATACAATAAGTATTACTGGATTTGACTGAGAGATGAAGGTATACAGCAATATCACTAGCGGGGTGTAACGCTGTACTGTAACCGCTTCGAGATGAACAGGGCCCGTATTTTAGTGCCATAATTTAAAATAAAATGAACAAAAAGATCAATATTTTACATCTTGAAGATTTAAAAAATGATGCGCAACTGGTTGCCCTTGAATTGAAAAAGGGTAAAATTAATTGCCAGATTCTTGTAGTAGAAACGAAAGAAAAATTTATAAAAGCCTTAGCGAATTTTTCTCCGGATATCATTCTTTCGGATCACAACCTGCCATCTTTTAATTCACAGGATGCCTTATCGCTATTTCATGAAACCGGCTTAAAAATTCCTTTTATTCTTGTAACTGTTGCTATGTCTGACGAGTTTGCCGTAGACATGCTTATGAAGGGCGCCGATGATTACCTTGTAAAAGACCGGCTATCCAGGTTACCGGTAGCAATTAACAATGCGCTGGAAAAATTCCGGCTACGAAAAGAAAGCCAGCTTTCTCTTGACCTGCTTACAAGAAATGAAAAACATTTTCGTGCCCTGATTGAAAACATAGACGATGCTATTGTGCTTATAGACGCAATGTCTGTGTTCATCTACCAGAGCCCTTCTGCTACACGCCTTTCAGGATATGCCTTTGACGATTTAAAAACATCTATCCTGTTCGAACACATTCATGCCGATGATCTACCGCAGTGCCTGGCTGCTTTTATAAAGGCAGGTCAAATACCCGCGCTTCCTCTTTCCTATCAATTTAGAATGAGGCACCAGGATGGTCATTATTTTTTAACGGAAGGAACCATTACAAATTTATTACACGATGAAAGCGTAAATGCTTTTATTCTGAACTACCGGGATATTACCCAGCGAAGTAATGCAGAAGAAGCAATAAACATCAGCCGATTATTTGCAGAATCCATTGTTTCAACAATACGTGATCCGATCATCATCCTTACCAAAAGATTTGCCATCAGAAGCGCAAACACCTCGTTTTATAAAAAATTTAATACCTCTGAAGAAGTCATAAATGGCCAGGTGCTGTTTAATATTGGAAACAAGCAATGGAGCACTCCTGCACTTCGGTCGCAGCTGGAAAACGTGCTTACTGAACGAACAACTATCACAGATTTTGAATTTAGTTATGAGTTTGCGGAAGTAGGCAAACGAATACTGCTTTTAAACGCATGTGCCATTCAACAGGACTCTTTCGAAGAGCCCTGCATTCTTTTAACAATATCAGACATTACAGAACAAAGAATATTGGACAACGAATTAAAATGTTTTTCAGAAAGGCTGGAACAGCAGGTGCTTGAAAGAACGCTTTTGTTATATGAAGCCAACAAAAACCTCCAGCATTCCAATAAAAACCTGGAGCAATTTGCGTTTGTTGCTTCCCACGATTTGCAGGAGCCGCTTCGAAAAATTCGAACCTATGCTTCGTTGCTGCATGATCAGTATAAAAATTTCCCTGCGGAGGCGCTAGAACTGGTTTGTAAAATAAGTACATCCGCAGAACGCATGGCAACCCTTATTCAACAGTTGTTGAATTTTTCAAAAATACTTAAAGGCGATTCTGCATTTGAAAAGGCTGACCTCAATGAAATAATGTGTGACCTGAAAATTGACTTTGAATTAGCCATTGCTGAAAAAAAGGCGGTTATAGTGTATGATACCCTGCCTACCATTGATGTAATTCCGTTACAGATCAACCAGCTTTTTCATAATATTATAAGCAATTCTCTGAAGTTCTCAAAAACTGACACAAACCCTGTTATCTCAATCAGCTCAACATTACTTACTGCCAGCGACCTGAAAAAACATGCCGACCTCGACCAAAACCTTACTTACGTTCAAATCAATATAAAAGACAATGGTATAGGTTTCGAACAGCAATTCTCTGAAAAAGTATTCTTGATTTTTCAACGGTTAAACAGCCGTTCCCATTTCACCGGTACAGGTGTTGGACTGGCTTTGTGCAAGGCCATCGCCATTAATCATCACGGCGAGATAGCGGCGTTTTCCAAGCAAAATGAAGGTGCTCTGTTTACGATCATACTGCCTTTGCATCAAAAAAAGGGCGAGAATGGTTCGAAGACTCATAAAAGAAAGGCAACCATCGAGGTGTTGTCTTGCAATAAATAGCTTTTAAAACTGCTGTTCGGCAATAGAGCAGAATGATCGGATTAATAGTTACCAGGCTCATAAAAATAATTGTTGCTGTTTCAAATGAATACAAAAATAAAAATATTACACCTTGAAGATGCGCCCAGTGATGCGGAGTTAATTAGAATCCTTTTAAAAAAATCGAAACTTAATTTCGAGACCCTGGTTGTATCAACCAGAGAGCAATACATTCATGCTTTAGACACTTATTGCCCGGACATTATCCTGTCTGATCATTCACTGCCGGCATTTGATTCGCACGCAGCACTGGCCATATTGCATCAATCAGGAAAACACATTCCCTTTATTCTGATTACTGCTGTTATGTCTGACGAATATGCAGTAGACATCATCAAAAAAGGCGCGGACGACTATCTTCTCAAAGACCGGCCCAGCCGTTTACCCTCGGCTATACAGGCAAGCCTGGAAAAGTTTCGCCTGGAAGCAGAACGCAAGGTCATCTATAACGAATTAATAGATAACGAATAAAGATACCATACACTTGTAGAGAATGGCAATGACACCGTGGTTATTTTTAGCACCGAAGGCAGTCCCCTCTATATTTCTCATAGCATACAACGACTTACTGGTTATTCACAGAAGGAAACAATGGCATCTGGCATTTACGAAATAATGCACCCCGAAGATGTAATGGTTCTTTCAAAAAAGCTGTTTGAAAGTTTTGCAAATCCCGGCCTCGCTATTGAAGGTTTTACCGGCAGAATTAAACACAAAGATACAAGCTGGCGTTGGCTGGAAGCAACGTTTAGCAATATGCTGCACGACCCTTCTATTAAAGGGATAGTAGGTAACTTCCGCGATGTGACGTTACGAAAACTTGCGGAAATAAATCTCATTGACAGTGAGCACAGGTATCGTGTGCTGCTGGAGAATGGCGCCGGTATAGCCATTATATCTGTTGATGGCACGCCATTATTTGTTTCTGAATCGCTGCAAAATATTTTAGGCTATACGCAGGAGCAGGGCATGCAACTTGACCTTTTTGAATTGTCACATCCCGAAGATGCGGCTTCGTTATTAAGTTTAATGAAAAGGGCTATTGCTAACCCCGGAATACCCATGAAAGGTGATGCAACGCGAATGAGGCATAAAGACGGTAACTGGAGATGGATAGATGGTGTGCTGACCAATATGCTGCACGACCCGGCTATCGCTGGCATCATTGACAACTTTCGCGATGTTACTGAGAAAAAAATCGCAAAAGATAAGGTGATCCAGCTTAACCGCTTGTATGCCTTCATTAGCCAATTAAATCAAACCATTGTACACGCCCAGGATGTACCCGAAGTATTTAAAGAGGTATGCAATATTGCCGTTGAAACCGGAAAATTCAAGGCTGCATGGATCAGCCTGTTCGACCTCGATAATCAAAGCATGGAATTTATTGAGGGTTCAGGTGTGCTTGCAAGTGATGTATCAGAACTGGGCGATATGAGGATGGTAGACGATAGCCTTTACAACCGTGTCCTGCAAACAGGCGGCTACCATTTCTGTAACGATATTGCTTCGGATCCGGCATTGAAAAATTGGCAACCGTTCGCTGACAAAAGGAATTTCGGCTCTTCATAGTACTACCCCTCAAAAAAGCAGGCGTCATCATCGCGAGCTTCAACTTGTTTGCAACCGCACTCAACTTTTTTACCTCGGAAGAAATTGCATTACTGGCAGGTGCAGCAAATGACATTTCTTTTTCACTGGATGTTTTTGAAAAACAGCAGCAGAAATTAGCCGCCGATAACTTGCTTAAACACAAAGAATCTCGCTTAAACCAGGCCCAGGCGATTGCACATATTGGCAGCTGGGAACTTAATTTTTTAACCGGTATCCTTACATGGTCAAAGGAAGCACATCGTATCCACGGGCTGACACCTAATGAAGGCGTACAGACTTATAAATCATGGCTTTCGTTTATTCACCCGGAAGACGTCAACCATGTACTGCAAGTAACAAATAAAGCGGCATCAACTTTTAGTAATTATTCGGTCGCTCACCGCATCATAAAAAAGGATGGCGAGGTGAGGTACGTTTATTGCCAGGCACAATACGAGTTCGGTGATGACAACCAACCGATTGGCCTGAACGGGA
>JBBJOD010000153.1:0-9627 GCA_037721715.1 Chitinophagaceae bacterium
TTTTGGTGAAAAAGGTAAACTTTCCGTAAACAAACCAATAAATGAAAAGGCAATTTTCGAATACAGCAGCGACCCCGCAAAACCGGTGCCCTATACTTCCCAGACGGAGGGCTTAACTTTTACACCACGCCGTTTTATGAGTGATGACCAGCGTTATGCTTCCAACAGGCCGGATGTGTTGACCTTTGAGACAGATACTTTAGATGATGAATTAACCGTAGCCGGTGAAATCCAGGCTAAGCTACAGGTTGCTATTTCAACGACCGATGCAGACTTCATTGTTAAACTGGTTGATGTGTATCCCGCCAACTATCCCAATAACGAAATGAACGCAAAAAATGTCGTAATGGGCGGCTATCAACAACTGGTGCGCAGCGAAGTATTTCGTGGTAGGTTCAGGAACAGTTTCGAAAAACCGGAACCATTCGTTCCTAACCAGGTAACTGACATAAACATTCCCTTGCAGGATGTATTACATACTTTCAAAAAGGGGCACAAATTGATGATACAGGTGCATAGTACCTGGTTTCCCTACATTGACAGAAATCCTCAGAAATATGTAGACAATATCTACAAAGCTGACCAGGACGATTTTATTAAATCAACCATCAGGGTCTATGGTTCATCAGTAATTTCGGCTGGCGGCACGCAGCATCAGCAACCAAAAGGAACCGCTTTTTAGTTCAGGGTAACTGGTAGATAGATAGATAAAAATCCAGGTTTCCTTACAAGGCTTTTTGGCAGTACATGCCGTTTATGGCTTGCTCCGTTCAGTTATACACATAAATTTCCGTTTATCAGTTCTGCAGCCGTGCCCAATATTATTATAATATATTTGCACAAATTATAACCAGACCCATGAAGAGCAGTATATCAGCTGCGCTGGCCGCAACTACCTTGTTGCTGAGCCTGGCCGTTTCAGCTCAAAAAGTAGATTTCACCGAATACGACCTGGAAAATGGATTACATGTTATACTTCATACTGACAAATCGGCCCCGGTTGTGGCGGTTACCGTGATGTATCATGTAGGCTCAAAAAATGAAGACACTGCGCGAACCGGTTTTGCACATTTTTTTGAACACCTGTTATTCGAAGGAAGCGACAATATCAAACGTGGTGAATTTATGAAATTCGTTTCTTCCAACGGAGGAGAAAATAATGCTAACACTTCGCACGACAGGACGTTCTATTACGAAGTGTTTCCCAGCAACCAGCTGGAAACCGGGTTATGGCTGGAATCTGAAAGAATGATGCACCCGGTAATCAACGATACGGGAGTAAATACACAGCGTGAAGTGATTAAAGAAGAAAAAAGACTACGTATAGACAACCAGCCCTATGCCCAGTTCCAGGCAGAGATATTAAAGAGGATATATACGAAACATCCATACCGCTGGTCTACCATTGGTTCAATGGAACACCTGAATGCTGCGAAACTGGATGAATTCCTGGCCTTCTTCAAAAGATACTATGCGCCAAATAATGCCGTCCTTTCCATCGCCGGGGATATAGACATAGAAAAAACAAAGAACCTGGTAAAAGCTTATTTTGGAGAAATACCAAAAGGGGTTGAGGTTAAGCAGCCCGATATCAAAGAAGCTCCTATCAGTACCGGCATGGTTGATACAGCTTATGATGCCAATATACAAATTCCGGCAATTATGCTGGCTTATCGAATACCGGGAATAAAAGAAAAAGACGAAAAAGTAATGAATTTGGTAAGTGAAGTTTTATCCGGCGGAGCCAGTTCACGTTTACGTAAAAAGATGGTGGATGAAAAAAAGAACGCACTCCAGGTAGGCGCTTTGAATTTAAGCGGGGAAGATTACAGCACTTATGTAATTTATGGGTTGCCGAACGCCGATAAAACACTGGAAGAACTGATGAAAGACATGGATGAAGAGATTGTAAAACTTCAGACAAGTCTGATTTCCAATAAAGAATTGCAGAAATTAAGAAACACCTATGAAAGCCAGTATGCGGATGTAAATCTTTCTTCCCTCAGGGTGGCAGAAGAATTAGCGGCTGGTTATACCTACCATCGCAATACCGGGCTGATAAATACCGAGCTGAGCGAATACATGTCCATTACCAGTGAGGACATCCGCGCGGCAGCAAAAAAATACCTGAACAATAACCAGCGACTTGTTTTGTATTATTTACCGAAGAAATAATTCAAAACGCATTCAACTTCATTTTTCCTAAATAACAGTACGATGATAAAATATATATTCGGTGCCCTTATCTTCAGCATGCAGCTCGTGCCGGCCTTTTCGCAAACAATAAACAGAACCAAGCCACCAGCACCTCAACCTGCGCCTGTTATCAAAATCAACGACCCGCAAACCTTTACTTTGTCTAACGGTATTAAAGTTTTGGTGGTGGAAAATCACAAAGCACCCAAGGTAACGATTACCTATACCATAGACCGCACACCTATTTTAGAGGGTAACAAAGCAGGTGTAATAGGTCTTTTAGGACAGATGATGAATGAAGGCACCAAGTCCAGAACTAAAGCTGTTTTTGATGAAGAAGTTGACCTGATCGGTGCTTCCGTAAACGTTTATTCATCCGGGGGATCGGTAAACACGCTTACAAAATATGTGGAGAAGGCCGTAGCGTTAATGTCGGATGCCTTAAGAAATCCATCTTTTTCCGCGGCATCACTGGAAAAACTTCGCCAGCAATCTATCCAGGGTTTGAAAAGCGAGGAGAAAAATGCCACGACAATATCTAACCGCGTTGTACAAGCCTTGACTTTTGGCCCTACTCATCCATACGGTGAATTTGAAACGGAAGCAAGCTATAAAAATATTACTCTTGACGATATAAAGAACGCGTACGCAAAATATGTTACATCCGATCGCAGCTACCTGATTTTTGTTGGAGATATAAACCTTGCGCGGGCTAAAACCATTGCCACCAGGTATTTTGCTGATTGGAAGGGAAATAAATTGACGATGAGCACTCCGGCGCTTCCAGGCAAACAGGCAACCTCTGAACTTGACGTAGTGGATGTGCCCAGTGCAGTTCAAACGGTTATCAAAGTAACACAACCAATTGATTTTCGCTTAAACAGCCCGGACTACTTCCCGGTATTGCTGGCGAATGAAATCCTCGGTGGAGGTGCAGACTCCCGCCTATACAAGAACTTGAGAGAAAAGCGCGGCTACACCTATGGCGCCTATTCTTCAGCAAGTAACGACCGTTTCGGTTCAGGTTTATTTACCGCATCGGCAAGTGTACGTAATGCAGTAGCAGACAGCGCTATCCAGGATTTCCTTAACGAAATAAAAGCGATTCGCACGAATAAAGTAAGTGCGGATGAATTGCAAAATGTCAAGAATTACCTAAGTGGCCGATTTGCATTGAGTTTTGAAAACCCGTCAACAGTGGCTCGTTTCGCGCTGAATACTGCTATTGAAAACTTGCCAAAAGATTTCTACCGTACCTACCTGCAACGATTAAACGCTGTTACGCTGGAGCAAATTCAGCAGGCTGCTCAAAAATACATTCCATCGAACCTGGTTCGTATAGTAGTTACCGGTAAAGCTGGCGATTTTTCATCCAAACTTGCAAGGTTAGGATACCCGGTTAAATACTTTGATCAGTATGCCAAACCTGGTGCCGCAAACAATATGGAAATAAAAAAAGTGGATGCGAGTGTAAACGCAGCAGGGATAGTAAAAAAATACATCGATGCCATTGGAGGTGAAGCGGCGGTACGGGCGGTTAATAGCCTGAACATCGATTTTGATGCCTCTGTTCAAGGCATGTCGTTAAACGGCAATCTGAAAAGGTTGAACCCGGATAAGGAACTAACCACAATAGCATTTAATGGGAACACCGTTTTAAAATCGGTTTTCAACGGAGAAAATGGTTATATGGAAATGCAGGGCCAGAAAAAAGATATGAATGCGGCAGAAATAAGCAGCAAAAAAGAAATGGGCGGTGTATTCCGGCAACTAAATTATAACCAGCAAGGTTTCAAACTCTCCGTTGATGGTATAGAATCAATCAATGGAGCCGATGCGTATAAAATAACGGTTACTTCCGCATCTGGCAAAAAGACAACCGAATACTATGATGTAAAGTCTGGCCTATTAAAAAAAGTTGAATCGACTGAGAAAACCGAAGCTGGTGAAACACCCACCATATTGGAATACAGGGATTATAAAAAGTATGGAGATATTCTTTTTCCATCAGCCTGGTTGAACCTGGTTGGGCCACAGTCTATAGATATTACAGTGAAGGATATAAAGATTAACCAGGCTGTTGTAGCAACTGATTTCAATTAGTATACGCAACCAGGCCTTTGCCCGAAAACCCGCCTTCAACCATAAACGGGAATAACCTGGAATAAAAATTAATGTGTCTTATCATTTAGCTGGTCTGAACTCCGATCGTTTAAAATTTTACACGATCCGTTCAGCCACCCTGCTATAAAGTTGTCCAGGTTCTCGTAATAAATTGCTCCGCCAGGAGCTACGTAAAACCGGCAACAACCACTTCCCTGAAGCTAGTTTCCGACACCTGGCTGCCATGTCGATTTAACGTTTTGACCAATCTAATCAATTTGCACATCGGCCGTGTTTGCCTATTTTTACAAATATTACTGTGATAGCAAAGAAATTCTTCAACATATTAGGCGCTTTCCTGCTGTCGTTAATAGGATTGATTCTGTTAATTGCCGTTCTCATCAACATACCGGTTGTTCAAAACTGGCTGGTGAAAAAAATAACCACCCGGCTTGCCAAAGAGTTGAATACAACAGTGCAAATCAGGCACATCGATTTTAACCTGGCTTTATTTAATAAAATGGTCTTGGAAGGCACACTGGTTAAAGATCACCTGAAAGATACTTTGCTGTATGCGGGCAAAGTAAATGTAAGGGTAACGGACTGGTTCTTCTTACAAGATACAATCGTCTTGAAATATATAGGCCTGGAAGATGCCACAGTGAAGATGCACCGGGTTGACTCTGTTTGGAACTATAAATTCCTGATAGATTATTTCTCCGGAGGTTCTTCCGGCAAGAAAAAAAGCACGATCAACCTTGACCTGAAAGTGGTGGAACTGGATAATATTAATTTCTCACGTAAAGATGAATGGCGGGGAGAGAACATGGTTTTGCATCTTAGATCAATGGACCTGGTTGCACGTGAAATTAATATGGCGGAAAAAAACATTGCTATCAACTCGATCAACCTGGCTGAACCCTACTTTTCTATATATAATTACCCTGGCAGGAGGCCCCCACGGCCGCCGGCGATTAAAGAGTACAATGGCTTGGTTTTCGACACGGCTTTGAAGTGGAACCCGGATGGCTGGAACATGTCTATCCGGTCAGTTACTGTCTCCGATGGAATTTTTAGAACAGGTTCCAAGAGCAACCGGCAGCCTTATTATTATTTTGATGGGCAAAACATTGCTTTCAGCCAGATCAACAGCACATTCAATAATATCAGTTTTAAAAAAGATACCCTTAGCGCAAATGTTTTGCTCAGCACCAGGGAACGCAGTGGCTTTGTCATCAAATCTCTCAGTGCCAATTTAAAAATGCAGCCACAGGGTATGGAATTCGCCAGTCTTGATATCCAGACCAACAAAAGCCGCCTTCGCAATTACTTTTCCCTTACTTACAATGAATTCAACGACATGAGTGACTTCATTGAAAAGGTAAAGATGGAAGGAGTGTTCAAAAACAGCGAACTTGAAAGCGACGATATTGCTTTTTTTGCGCCCGATGTTAAAAGCTGGAAAAAGCGGATATTCATTGCCGGTAATGTTAAAGGGACCATTACCAATCTCTCTTCCAAGAATCTGGTCGTCAGGGCCGGCAACAACACTTTTCTAAAGGGTGACCTCAAGATCGTTGGATTGCCCGTTATAGATAAAACATTTATTGATTTCAAAGCCAACGAATTTCGCACGACTTATGCCGATGCTGTGGCTTTTATTCCAAGGCTTAAAAAGATTGATGACCCGCGGATAGACCGACTTCAACATCTTCAATTCAAGGGCTATTTCACAGGCTTCATGCACGATTTTGTAACATACGGCACGCTACAAACAACCCTTGGTACCGTTGTAGTTGACGCCAATATGCGACTGTCTCCAAAAGGTGCTACCACTTATTCTGGCAAAATCGCCACTGCAGGATTTGATATCGGCAGACTTCTGGATAACCGGCAGCTGGGGCGTATTGCTTTTAAAGGTACCCTCGCCGGCAATGGCTTCAACTACAAAGCCATGCAAGCCAACTTAGACGGCAACGTGCAAAGTATCGATTTTAATAATTACCGGTATTCCAATATAAAAGTGAAAGGACAGGTTGCTAAAAAACTTTTCAACGGAGACTTCGTAGTGAATGATACCAACCTATCAGCCCATTTAACAGGACTCGTTGACCTTAGCAAGGCTGAACCCCGGTTTGATTTCACCGCCGTCATCAATAAATCTAACTTAAAAAAACTGAAGCTGTACAAGGATGATGTTGATTTTAACGGCAACCTGCTCGTCAATTTTACGGGTTCAACCATCGATGAATTTGAAGGCCTTGCAAAAATATCAAATGCTTCTGTTTATAAAGATGGGCAGCGGATTTCTTTCGATTCGTTATCTGTAGAATCGAAACGGATGGGCACAAGCAAAAGCATAGAAGTTCTTAGCAATGAAATGCATGCGCTGCTGGTAGGGGAATTTTCCATTAAAGAACTACCCGATGCCTTCCAGATCTTTTTGAATCGTTACTATCCAAATTACATCAACCCATCCAGGAGAAAGCTTACCAATGAAAATTTCAGCTTCGTGGTGACCACTAAAAAGATTGATGATTACCTGAGGTTGTTGAATCCGGATTTGAAAGGTTTTAATTTCTCGAGCGTGAGTGGCAGAATTAACCTGCTGGAAAATCTTTTTGACCTGGATGCTGAGGTGCCTGAGTTCAGTTATAAAAATATTTCTTTCTTTAATGTGGACCTGAAAGGCAGGGGGAACCTCGACACACTGGCACTCAACGGTAAGGTAGGTGATGTTTTTGTTAACGACAGCCTGCACTTTCCCGGCACAGAAATCACCATCCAGTCTAGCCAGGATTTGTCAAAAGTGAACATTACCACCAGTGCAAACCAAACGTTGAATGCTGCCAATATTTCAGGCCAGGTATACACGATGAAGAACGGTGTCCGTATTCTTTTCAATCCCTCTACCTTCGATATTAATGGAAAAAAATGGACGATCGATAAAGATGGCGAACTCATTTTAAGCAAAGAACTGGTTACTACAGAAGGTATACGCATTTACAATGAAGACCAGGAGATCTTCATCAACTCAGTTCCTTCTTCGATAGGAAATTCTACCGACCTTACCCTGGCGCTAAAAAAGATCAACATTGGCGATTTTACACCTTTCTTTACAAAAGATTACCGGCTCGAAGGGTTGCTCAGTGGTACGGTTGACCTTCTCGACCCGTTTGGTGACCTTCACGTAGACATTAAAGCGGAAGCAAACCAGTTTAGACTCGATGACGATTCGTTGGGAACAATCCGGATCAACTCAGATTATTCTAGACTTACTGGTAAAATAAATGCCTCAGTTATTTCTAACAACGAGCATTATAATTTTGATTTAAACGCCGTGATCAATGTGCTCGATAGTGCAAAAGAAAACATTGACCTTGGCTTCAACCTTCGTAATACCAGCATTCATCTACTAGGAAAATACCTTTCCGGTATCTTCACCAGGCTGGAAGGAAACGCAACAGGGAACCTACGCGTAGTGGGACCTTCCCGTAACCTGAAATACATAGGTGATCTCCAGTTGACAGACGGCGGTATGATGGTGAATTATACAAAATGTTATTACAAAATCCCTTCAGCTCATGTAATACTGAATGATGGATCGATTGACTTTGGCAGTTTTACTATCAGGGACACCCTCAATAACAGCGCTGAAATTACCACTGGCAGGCTTGCACATCATGCATTCAAGGACCTTGTTTTCGATTTCCGCCTGCGAAGCAACCAATTATTACTGCTGAACACATCAGCCTCTGACAATAACCAGTTTTATGGCAGTGTAATTGGAAAGGTAAACATGAGTTTTACCGGACCGCTCGAAGATATGAAGATGGATATCAAGGGCGAACCAACGGATACTTCCAATATTTACCTACCGATCGGCAGCAGCCGTGAAAGTGGAGATGCCGGCTTCATTGTATGGAAAGTATACGGTCGGGAAATGCAGGACCAGGACCTCAAATTCAGGGAAAGCAACCTGACTGTTTCACTGGATGTAACCGCTAATAAATTTGCTAATATTTTCGTGATCCTGGACGACCTAACAGGAGATATCATTTCTGCTACCGGCACCGGGAACTTAAAAGTACAGGCCGGAACGAGAGAAGACATGAGTATGAGCGGGCGGTTCAATATAGAAAGGGGAAATTACACCTTTACCTTCCAGTCTATAAAAAGAAATTTCAGGTTACGCGAAGAGGCAGGAAGTTATATCTCCTGGAACGGCGACCCAACCGCGGCAACAATTGATATCGAAGCAGAATATGAAGCGGATAACGTGAGGTTCAGCGACCTGTTGAACGGTTCCAGCCTTGCAGCGGCAACCAGTGATGAAAATGTAAAACGCTACCGGGGAAAGGTGCTAGTGATAGCCACACTTACTGAAAGCCTGACTAAGCCGGATATTGCATTTCGTATTGAACTGCCGCAAAATAGTCCCATCCGCAGCAGCCAGGATGTGGCAACGATCTTCTCTTTTATAGAAAACGACAAAAACGAGTTGAACAAGCAGGTTTCGTTTCTTATCTTGTTCAACACCTTTGGACCTTACACAGGCGGCGGCGCAAACAGCAGTGGTACCGGCGACCTCGCCAATAAGGCGCTCGAAGGTATCGTGGTAAACAGCATTTCCGGATTCCTGTCAAGCATTTTGACGAAAGAATTTTCCGACATCCTTCAAAATATATTCAAAGACAAGAGCCTGAAGGTCAACATCAATGCATCATTGTATAGCGGCACTAACCTGATAGACAATTATAATCCAAACCAGGTGACGCTTCCGGACCGCACCAATTTCAATTTATCGATCGGTAAAAGTTTCTTCAATGAAAGGTTAACCTTTATAGTGGGAGGTGCACTAGACTTCGGGTTGACGACCCAACAAAACCAACCCGCCGGTTTACCCTTCCTGCCAGATGTTACTGCAGAATGGCGTTTAACGCCCGATGGAAAGTTCAGGTTAACATTCTTTTATCGCGAAAACTACTCATACCTGGGGCTAGGTTCTGGTACCGGCAAACAGAACCGTTCCGGCAGCAGTATATCCTTTCGCAAGGAATTCGACAGGATAGGCGAAATGTTCAAAAAGAAGAAGCGGCTAAACCTGTAAAACCGGACGAATTTCTAATAGAAGACGCCATGCTAGCGTCTTGAATTAGCGTTATTAAACCGTCAGTAAATCGAATGGAAACCGCAACATCAATCACTGGCACTTTTGAAGCTCATGTGAACTCATCACTCATCAATCATCACTCATCACCCATCATTCATCATTCATCATTCATCACTCATCACCCATCACCCATCACCCATCATTAACATCATTCA
>JBBJOD010000154.1:0-9562 GCA_037721715.1 Chitinophagaceae bacterium
ACGATTCGGGTGAATTCTGGTCTACCCGAGATATAGCGCCCGGCAACCCACGTAGTCATTCAATAGCTAACCTGGCTGTGTTTCCGGGTGGGCCTCAGGCTACCCTTAGATATGGTGCGGCTGGCAATGCATCAAATACGCGAAAGGTTAGAGTGTCTGTTAATGGGGTACTTGCAAAGGAATCGGAAATGAATTATTTCAATGAATCGGTATCTGAGGTTCCCTTGCCCCTCAACCTTATCAGTTCCAATATTGCAAATGTTCAAATTTTAAATTCATCTGCTACACCTACAGACAGGATGGTTGCTTCTTTTTATGAAATCATCTATCCTCGTACATTTAATTTCGGCGGCAGTAAGTACTTCGCTTTTGATTTAGATGCCCGCAACCAGGGTTATTACCTCGAAATTGCAAACTTTAACGCCGGCGCACAACCGCCAGTTCTGTATGATTTTGCCTACAGGCAAAGAATTACCGGGGAAGTTTCAGGTGCCATCATCAAATTCGCTCTTCCGGGTACTCCTGGTCAGCGAAAACTGGTTTTGATAAATGAAGAGACGGTAAATATTCGGAACATTACCAGCCTGGTACCTCAAACCTTTGTAAATTTTAAAGTTCCTTCTAACCAGGGCAACTACCTTATCATATCTAATCCTTTGTTATACAAGGGATCAAACGGAGTAAATCCCGTTAATCAATACAAAAATTACCGTAACAGTTCTCGGGGAGGAGCCTTTAATGCTCATATTTATGAGATAGATGAACTGGTTGATCAGTTCGGATTTGGAATAAAAAAACATCCATTGTCGATCAAGAATTTTTTGCGTTTTGCAAGGGCCCATTTTTCCTCCGTCCCCCAATTCGTTTTTTTGATAGGAAGAGGAGTTGCCTATAATGAGTACAGGTACAATCAAAATGATCCCCTTGCAGATAGGCTGAACCTGGTGCCCTCTTATGGGTATCCTGCTTCTGATAATTTACTTAGTTCGCCTGATGCCAGTTCGGCCGTACCACTTACGCCTGTCGGCCGATTGTCTGTTGTAAGTCCTCAAGAGATAGAGGATTATCTCGAAAAGGTAAATGAATATGAAAACATGCAACAAACAGCGCCTCACACTATTGCCGGGCGTTTATGGATGAAAAACATCATTGAGGTTACCGGGGCAAGCGATAGTTACCTGGGTACCGTATTATGTAATTATATGGAGGGGTATAAGCACATCATGGAAGACACCCTGTGCGGGGGAAGTGTAACCTTATTCTGCAAAAGTTCTACTAACCCTGTGGAGCAACTGTCGAACGACCGGATAGCCGAGCTGTTCCAGGAAGGATTAAGCCTGGTCACCTATTTCGGGCATTCATCTGCCACCACCTTAGAATTCAATCTTGAGAACCCGCAGAACTACAACAACGTGGGTAAGTACCCGGTATTCTCGGTAAATGGGTGTAATGCGGGTAACTTCTTTACATTTGATCCGCAGCGGTTTTCCTTTAATGAAACGTTATCAGAAAAATTTGTGCTGGCCAAACAACGCGGCGGCATCGCTTTCATTGCCAGCACTCATTTCGGCATTGTAAATTACCTGAATGTTTATATAGATGCCTATTACCGAAACAGTGCCAACCTCCGGTACGGCGCTTCTTTAGGCGACCTTAACAGGTATGCTTTGCAAAAAATAATAAATGTTTCAGGAACCAGTGATTTTTACGCGCGCCTGCATTCTGAAGAGATAACCTTGCATGGCGACCCTGCTTTAAAAATGAATTTCCAGGCACAACCTGATTATGTGATCGAAGAGCCACAGGTGAAAATCTCACCTGCTTTTATATCTATAGCTGAGAACAAATTTAATCTGGCTGTTAAATTGTTTAACCTCGGTAAAGCGGTGAAAGATTCGATCATGGTAGAAGTGAAAAGACAATATCCTGACGGAAGCCTGGAACAGTTGTATCGAAAAAAAATAAGAGGCATTTATTACAGTGACTCTGTTAACCTTGAAATTCCGGTTATCGCTACACGTGATAAGGGTCTGAATAAGATCATTGTAACGGTAGATGCTGACAACTACATTACCGAGGTCACTGAAAATAACAATACAGTTACTAAAGAATTTTTTATATACGAAGACGAAGCCAAGCCAGCCTTCCCTTTTAATTTCGCCATTGTTAATAAACCAGGGCAGAAGTTGTATGCTTCTACGGCAAATCCTTTCAGTGCCCTGAAGCAATATGCCATGGAGATCGATACAACAGAGTTATTCAATTCACCCTCAAAAATATCCAGGACCATTAGTTCAGTAGGTGGTGTGCTTGAATTTGATCCGGCTACAGCATTCCAGGATAGTACGGTGTACTACTGGAGAGTTTCCCTGGTGCCTGCTTCGGGCAGTGAATACCGCTGGAATGGGTCATCCTTTATTTACCTGAATGGAACTACTGCCGGATTTAACCAGTCTCACTACTACCAGCATTTAAAATCAGCCGTAGAAAGAATTTCTTTAAATAGTGCCCGTCGTTGGCAGTATGGCTCGCGGGCCAACAACCTGTTTGTTCGTAATACCATGTACCCAACGGGTGGAACTGAAAACAATGAATTTACCGTTGCAGTAAATGGGGAAACAAAAATGATTAGCGCATGCGTAGGCAGGTCTTTAATATTCAACGTATTTGATCCGGTTACTTTTAAGCCGTGGCTAAACGTAGATCAGAGCGGTAGCAATCTTAACAGATTTAATAGTGGAAGCGCCAACTGTGAATTAGGCCGCCAGTACAATTTCGAATTTTCCTATATGGATGCTGCAAACAGGAAGTTCATGATGGACTTTATGGACTCCATTCCGAAAGGCCATTTCGTAGTGGTCAGGAGCATTGATTACGACATCAATAATTCCATCTCAAGTACCTGGCAGGCAGATACCAGTTTGTACGGTTCTAATAATTCGTTGTATCATAAATTGTTCTTAGCTGGTTTTACAGAAATTGATTCTGTTAACAGTCCTAAATCATGGTTATTTGTGTATCAAAAAAGTGAACCTTCTTTTCTGTCAAGATCCAAAGTAAGTACGGGAATCTATGACAGGATCATCCTGCTAATTGACTGCCTAACACCCGATACCGTAGGGTTCATCAACTCTCCGCTTATAGGGCCGGCAAAAATCTGGAAAAATTTTACCTGGAAAGGTATCTCAGATGAACCAAACTCAGCAGACAACCCAACTATCGATATCATTGGTTCAAATGCAGCAGGCAGCCAGACCAATTTGTATTCGATTAATAAGGATGTTAAAAATTTGGATATTTCTGCTGTTAACGCATCGCAATATCCGTATTTGCAACTCAAAATGCGCAACGTTGATTCAGTAACGCTTACCTCGTATCAACTACAATACTGGCGAATGAATTACGACGAAATTCCAGAAGGGGCATTAGCGCCTAATCTCTTATTTTTAACAAGAGACACATTGGAGATCGGAGAAAAACTGAATTTTGGCATCGCTTTTAAAAACATCAGTTTATCTGCTTTTGACAGCCTGCGTATTAAGTTTGTTATCCTGGATAAAGACAATGTATCTCATGTTCTTGCATTGCCAAAAAAGAAGCCATTATTGAGCGGCGATACCGTGATGCTTAAGTACGAAATTGATACCAAGGATTATCCACAACTGAACACCCTTTATGTAGACGTTAACCCGGATAATGACCAACCAGAGCAATATCATTATAACAATTTCCTTTATCGCAACTTTTTTGTAAAACCAGACAAGGTCAACCCTTTAATGGATGTTACATTCGATGGTGCGCATATTCTTAACCGTGATATAGTTTCTGCTAAACCGCGTATCCAGATAAAATTAAAAGACGAAGCGCAATACCTGTTGCTGAATGATACATCATTACTAACAGTGCAGGTGCGTTTTGCAGATCCTAACAGGACAATAAGGACATTTAAATTCGATAACGATACCCTTCGTTTTATTCCTGCCCAGGTTGGAACAGACAACACCGCTACTATTGAATTTACTCCTTATTTTAACCAGCAGTACAACCCGGAAGGTGATGATTATGACCTAATTGTTACTGGTAAAGACAGAAGTGGTAATAAAGCAGGTAAGGTGGAGTACAAGGTAACCTTCCGGGTTATTAGTAAGCCTATGATTAGCAACCTGCTCAATTATCCTAACCCATTTACAACCTCCACGGCTTTTGTATTTACGGTAACAGGCAGTGAGATACCGCAAAATATGAAGATTCAGATACTGACCGTCACCGGAAAAATAGTAAGAGAGATTACAAAAGAGGAATTGGGGCCTTTGCACATTGGAAGAAATATAACCGAATTCAAATGGAATGGTACTGATCAGTTCGGTCAACGTTTAGGAAACGGGGTATACCTTTACAGGGTAGTAACCACTCTGAACGGGCGACAAATGGAAAAGTTCAGAACGGCAGAAGATGATACAGATAAATTTTTTACCCGTGGATATGGAAAGATGTACCTGATGAGATAAGGTACACTACTTGTACAGAACACAACGAATTGGATTTAATGATTGGACGCATCGAATCTTAAATAAAATAATTATGGCGAAAATCGGGATTAAAATGTCTTTAGGAAAGTTTGCAAAAGCAGGAAATGATCGTGGATATTTATCTAGAGCAACCAACAGCCTGGTAGCAATAATACATCCTGATAGTAAAAAGCCGATCACTCTAAGAAAGTATGATAGTCCTTCACTTGTTCCCTCTATTATACATTTTTCAGAAGGAGGTGCGGTTTTGGTGGGAGAGGAGGCATAGGATTATCTGGTACAAAATACAAGGAATACGATGTTCTCGGCCAAACGCTTAAAGGTAAAATCTTTTAAATATATAGAACGAAACGCAGCTTTCTTTACCTATAAGTGAAATGCGTTGGCTGTTGGAAGCACAAACAGAAGCAGGGTTATTACTTTCAGTATCAGAAAAATTCATTAAAAAAAAACGAAGTATACCTGGACAAGACAGAATCTGAAACAACAAGAAATGCCATCAATCAGCTTCAGCAGATTTTAAATACTGGCAACAAAGACGCGATTTAAAGTAAGATCAAATATCTTAAAGAAATTACCAGGCCTTTTGCTGAACGGGTAATGGACCTGGCTATCAATAAGGCATTGACCGGCAGAGAATCTGATCAACGCTGTTGACCCTGATATCCTGACCTGGTATTCATCATCCCGAATAATAATGGTCTATTAATGGTTACAAAATACAGGGACATTTTAAAACAAATGCTTCCCTTGTTGCTGTTTGAAGGAGGCGCAGTTTTATTATTTAGTCCACTTGTGGAAAAATATTTTGTTTCGGATGACTTCCTTGTATTGAACAGGGTTTGCTTGAACAGAGATTTATTGGTGAAGGGATTTTTCAGGCCACTCTCTGATATTACTATCTATTGTAATTACCTGCTTGGGGGATTCAACCCGGTAGGCTATAACATGTCAAGTTTCCTGCTACATGGCCTAAACAGCTTCCTGTTATTTCAGCTCTGCAGAAAATGGAAGTGGTCGTCTGAAAAAGGTGTTCAATACATGTACGCTACTATAGCGGGCGTTCTATTTCTTACTTATCCTTTCCATAATGAGTCAATTGCGTGGATGCTTGGCCGGGGATCCCTGATAGCGGCAGGTTTTGGACTGGCAGCCCTGCTTTTTCTTGTTTCTGATATATCGGAGAATAAAAAGATCATAGCAGCCTGCCTGTGTTATTTTATAGGCCTGGCAGCTTACGAATCAATTATCATGTTGCCGGTAATTTTTTTCCTGGTACTGGTAAATCAGAAACTTTCGAAAGTAAAGTTAATAAAATGGCTTGCTGCTTTTTTACTGGTAGTATGTTTTCATCTATTTCTACGAAAAATAATTTCAGGCTCTATATTAGGGTCCTACGGACAAGAGATGCTACAGGGTGACCTAGTACAATATTCAGCTAATGTCTATAAGGTGTTAGGCAGGTTGCTAATTCCTCCTCTTCAGAATCAAGGGCATTCACTTATCATAGCCGGACTGGTTACCCTGACGATAGGCTGTTTGATGATTATTACGTATAAGCACTTAAAAAATAAAAGTATTCAAAATCGCTACCTGCTAAACTTATCCGGATGCCTTGCACTCTCACTTATAATACCGGTTCTTTTTAACGTAAGCACCAAAACTTCTGAAAGTGACAGGTTTCTTTATTTCCCTTCTCTTTTTCTTTGCTGCGTTGTTTCTTTGCTCATTGTCAGCCTGTTTACCAGTAAAGCGGGCAGAATTGCCCTGGTGATATTTATTGCCGGGTATAACATTATTTTTCTTGAATGGAATAATCTCAATTGGCGGCATGCTGGTGAGGCCACACAAAGTATTATACAGGTTATCAGAAAGGATTCAAGTGGAAAGAAGCTGTTTATTGCAAATTTACCTGGTGAGTTTGATGGTGCTTATGTGTTCCGGTTGGGTTTCAAGCAAGCATTGCTCATAAATAATATTGATACAGCCAGAATAAATGTCTTGAATATACTTTCTAGAGAGGAAAACATGCATCTATCGGAAATAATCAAACCGGTCTATTCAAGTAGCGGAGTATTTGTACCTCCTGTTATAAAATTGAATTTCGCAAATAACGGGATTGATACCGTTTACGGAACAAAAGGGGCATTAAGTGGTTTACCAGGCACATCCTACAGGGTTTACTATTGGAACAAGAAAAACATGGTACCCTTGAAGTAAATGACTTGTAATGTGTTGGCAACATGTAAGTTCTATCAGGGCAATCGGCTTTCAGCTATCAGCTTTCAGCAGCTTCAGGACTGGTGTTTCCAACTGATAACTAACCAAGTTATACTTACTGAATATCACCCGCACGTGTTCATAGAACTGAGAGCTGACGGCTAACGGCTGATAGTCAAAGCTTCAATTGAAGGTTAACACGACACTAGTTTCTTACTGCCAGGTACCGGTTGATATACTTCCCGATCATATCGTATTCTATAGTAACTGTATCATTGACTTCAAGGAACTGCAGATTGGTATTTGTATAGGTATAGGGGATGATGGCAACACTAAAGAAATGATCGATCACATCAAACAATGTGAGGCTAATGCCATTTATCGAAATAGAGCCCTTTTCAATAACCAGCGCCCTGAATGCTTCAGGATAAGAAAAAGTCAGTTTCCAGCTTCCTTGAAGATGTTTTTTTTCAACCAGCACACCTATAGCATCCACATGTCCCTGAACTATATGGCCATCTAACCTGCCATTCATGGGCAGGCAACGCTCAAGATTGATCACATCATTATTTTTCCAACCATTGAGATTGGTTTTGCTGATGGTTTCCTCAACTGCTGTAACCCGGTGGCTGTCAGCATTTATTGCTTCAATTGTAAGGCATACGCCATTATGAGAAAGGCTTTGATCTACTTTTAAGCCGGCAGATAGTGATGAACTGATCCAGAAAGTAATATTGGTTCCCTGTTTAATCACTTTAGTGATGGTTCCCACTGTTTCGATGATACCAGTAAACATTTGTCCGATTTTTAAAGCAATTTCGTATTTACCTTTTGAATTTGATATTTTTTGAGGAAGCGCAATGTTTTAGATAATTCTCTTATCTTTGCTTTCCAAAATTTACCAAAAGAGATATTTAATATGTTGATCATTGATTCCAAAGATTGCGAAAATATAGACAAGGCACTCAAGAAGTACAAAAAGAAGTTTGAAAAAGCCAAAGTATTGGTTCAGTTAAGAGAGCGGCAATCATATATGAAACCTTCTGTAAGGCGCAGGGGAGAAGTATTGAAAGCTGTTTACAAGCAACAGGTAGCTGCAGGAAAATTCGAAGATTAGTTAAATTTTATACAGGATAGCTGCAAAGTTGTATAGCTTTGTAGCTATATTAGTTTATGCCTGTTGTGAATACCTTAGTTATTCAACCTTTTTTAGACGCGATAAAGTACGAAAAGCGCTATTCCTACCATACTATTCGTGCTTACCACGATGACCTGATTCAATTTTTCGATTATTTTTCTTTTCAATTTGGCTTGCTAGAGATCAGCCAGGTAACACCTCCTATCGTGAGAAGCTGGTTGGCTTCCTTAAAAGACACCGGATTATCAGGTAAGAGCATAAGCCGTAAACTCTCTACACTGCGGTCGTTTTTCAGGTACCAGATGCGTACCGGGGCGATGGAAACATCTCCGGTGTTGAACATTACTCCTCCCAAAATTCCTAAAAGATTACCAGCCTATATTGAACAGGAAGACATGGTAACTTTATTAAAGCAAGTGGAATTTCCCGATACCTGGAACGGTATGACAGATAAGCTGCTTATCCGTATATTTTACCATACCGGAATACGATTGAACGAACTTGTCCTGCTTAAGGAACTACAAATTGATGCCGGTAACAACACCCTGAAAGTGTTGGGTAAGGGAAATAAAGAGCGCATCATTCCTGTAAGCAATGAATTGATCAATGGCATAAACGAGTACCGTGCTGCAAAACGCAGCCGATTTAGCGAAGTCGATGTTGTATATCTTCTTGTAAATAAATCCGGCAAAAAGTTATACCATAAGTACGTATACCTTGCTGTAAAGAAATATTTAAAGAAAATAACGACCATTGACAAAAAAAGCCCCCATGTATTAAGGCATACTTTCGCCACACATCTTACAAATAATGGAGCCGGAATAAATGCGGTGAAAGAACTCCTGGGTCATGCAAGCCTTGCTGCCACCCAAATATACACTCATAACAACATCGAAAAACTGAAAGAAATACACAAAAAAGCCCATCCGAAATCCTAGCGGTTAATAGTATCCATGTAGCTTTATTTAAGTACAATAAGCCTTAATATTTTTTGGAAAAAAACCGGTGAAAGGTTAACTTCATAGCTTATAGAAAAAAGGTATTAATGAGATTTATATTCTGTTTTCTATAGCTATTATTCATTTGTTTCACTTAAAATGCGATTGATATGAACGTTAACATTCAAACAGTGCACTTTGATGCAGACAACAAGCTGGTCGATTACGTAAACAAGAAGTTAGATAAACTAAACACCTTCCATGATCGAATCATTAAGGTGGATGTTTATTTAAAGCTGGACAATATTGTTCACAACATAAAAGACAAGATTGCGGAAATCAGGGTTCATGTACCCAGACATGATTTTTTCGTAAAAGCCAGTAGTAAATCTTTTGAAGAATCTTTCGATGCTGCATTGGAGTCTCTTGTAACGCAGATTAAAAGAAAAAAAGAACGAAAGGCAGCTTAAAAACAATAAAATTTTCAAGACCTCCAACGGGGTCTTTTTTTATAATTACTTTCATTCAAACATTGTATTTCCAGGCAAATAGCGGCTTATTGCACTTACATTTATAACACGGCAAAAAAAACTACACAAAATTTCACAGTTTGAAGAATTCGCTTACCTTTGCCTTCCCAAAAAACACCCTCCAAAGTGTATCAAGGGAAAAGTTCTTTAATAGGAAAATGCGTTCAGGGTAGCAGGCAGCACGCATAACTGTGAGGCAATGGGGAC
>JBBJOD010000155.1:0-9531 GCA_037721715.1 Chitinophagaceae bacterium
GCTTCATTGCTGGGTGCATTGGGTATGTCGCTTGCCTACATTCCTGCAACCATGGCAGCTATGTCGGCAGTTAAACCCGAAGAGACCGGGCTGGCCTCTGGCATTGTGAACACAAGCTACCAGATTGGTTCGGCCATAGGTCTGGCTGTGGTGGCGGTTATTGCTGCTGCAGTTACCAAGTCTGCTGTAGCACACGGCATAAGCGAAACAGTTGCGCTTAATGCAGGATTTAAAACAGCATTCAGTACGGCGGCAGTAATATGCGGATTCGGATTATTGATTGCCGTATTCAGGATCAAACAACCAAAGTAAAATAAATGAAAGCGAATTATACGTGGAAGACAGCATGTATTATCAGGGAAACTTCTGATGCAACCTCTATCATTTTTGATACAGGTAAAGATGATTTCAATTTTTTGCCTGGTCAGTTTGTAAACCTTTCGCTAAAAATCAAAAATAAGATTGTTACAAGATCATATTCACTTTGCAGCGCTGCTGATGAAGATGAAAAACCAACAATTACAGTAAAGAGGGTTTTAGGGGGTGTAATGAGCAATTACATTATAGACCATGCGGAAGAAATTGCTGAATGGCAAATTGAAGGTCCGCATGGTTCCTTTTACCCGGCTGAAAATGTAATGCAAGCGGAAAATATTGTACTGATTGCAGGGGGAAGCGGCATAACCCCTATCTTTTCTATCCTTAAATATTACTTGAAACATACTTCAGCGGCTGTTATTTTGATTAATGCTAACCGGACAAAAGATGATGTCATATTTAAAAATTCTCTTGCTTACATGGAACAACTTTTCAAACACCGATTTACAATATGGAACTGTTTTTCAGGTGCTGCAATTGAAAATGATCATCCTGCTGAAAATATAATAAAGGAAAGACTAAGCAAGCTGCTGCTCAAAAAATTACTGAAAACACTGCTTGCAGATAAGCTAAATCAAGCTTCTTATTTTATGTGCGGCCCTTCCGGTCTTTTGCAAATGAGCGGGGAAACACTTGTAACGTTGAATGTGCAAACCAGTCATGTTTACAAAGAATATTTTAATTAAACTGCCCGAAGAGCCGGCAAGAAAACTCAGGTTGCCAGGTAAAATGCTGGAAGTGTTAATACACCATTATGATCAGACTCTTTTAGTGCAGGTGAATCCTTGCAATACTATTCTGGAAGCGGCATTGCACGACAGGATAGGGGTAAATTATTCTTGTAAAGCCGGCACCTGTGGGTTGTGTGTTGCAAAACTTACTTCAGGTAAAGTGCACATGGCAAATAATTTTGCGCTGCCCGATGCACAAATTAAGCAGGGCTATATCCTGCTCTGTCAGAGCCATCCACTTAATAATAATGTAACAGTTGAAATAAATGCATTGCAGTAAAATTTTATAAAATGAACCCTTTATACTGTAACAATACCAACAACCGATAGAGATAATTTTACGGTAAAATAAAAAGACATGAAACAGTATATTTTAAACATTAAAGGCATGGGCAGTCAGCATTGTGTTACTGTGGTAACCAAAATTATTTCAGCTTTTGATGGCGCTTCAATAGACGCCATCGAAATTGGTAAGGCTACAATCACCCTAAATGAAACCAAAGCGTCAAAACAAACCCTGGTTGATGCTATTGAAAGAATGGGTTATAAAGTTGAACAATAAAAAATTAAAAAATTAAAAAATTAAAAAATTAAGACATGGAAACATTAAAATTTAAAACAAACATTAAATGCAGCGGATGTACTGCCAAAGTTACACCGTTCCTGAATGAAACAGTTGGTGAAGACAATTGGGAAGTGAATCTGCAATCAGCGGAAAAAACACTGACCATTGTAACAGACAATACATCGGCAGAAGATGTAAAAAAAGCGGTTGAAGCCGCAGGGTATAAAGCGGAGTTGACTAAATAATATTTTTCATAATTAAAATCAGCCATCATGAAAAAGCTGATATTATTAATTGGGATTTGTTTATCCGGAACTGTCTCCAGTTTATTTGCGCAGAGCGGCTCAAACAATACTAACCTGGCGTCTTTGTTGAATAACTATTACGAAATTAAAAGCGCATTGGTTAATAGCGATGCAGTTAAGGCAGCATCGGCTGCAACCGGTTTTGCAAACGCCGCAAAATCTGTAGATATGAAAGCATTATCTGAAAATGACCGGAAAGCTTTGATAGCAGTACAGGAAAAGCTGAAAGCCGATGCTCAGTCAATTGCTTCTTCAAATAAGATTGACGCTCAAAGAAAAGCATTTGCCTCACTTTCAGGCAACATCTACACTTTGGCAAAATCGGTAAAACTTTCAGCAGGTAAAATTTATCAACAGTATTGCCCCATGAAAAAAATGTATTGGTTAAGCGATGAAGCTGCCATTAAAAACCCATATTATGGTAACAATATGCTTACCTGTGGTAAGCTGACTGATACTTTAAAATAACAACGACATGAAAAAATCATTCCTAGTAATTATAATGATCTGCTTAACTGGTGCTGCGTTTGCGCAGCACGACATGCACATGAAAAGAGTGCCGGAAGAAAATAAGTCTTCCAATAAAACAAAGCTGAGCACCGATGCTCCAAGAGTTGTCCGTTACGATCTGTATATAAAAGATACGATAGTAAATTTTACCGGTAAACTGAAACGGGCCATTGCTGTAAACGGAATGATACCCATGCCTACGCTAACCTTCACCGAAGGAGATACAGCCGAAATTTATGTACATAATATGATGGACGAATCAACATCGCTGCACTGGCACGGTTTATTTTTTCCAAATAAATTTGATGGTGTGCCCAATCTTACACAAATGCCCATCAAGCCGCATACAACATATCTCTACCGGTTTCCTATTATTCAAAATGGTACGCACTGGTATCATAGTCACAGTGGCCTGCAGGAACAGATCGGTATGTATGGCTCCCTGATCCTTAATAAAAGAGAAGATATGGATATTCCTACTGTGCCGCTGGTATTAAGTGAGTGGACAGATATGAATCCAAAAGAAGTTGACCGCAGTCTGCACAATGCCACTGATTGGTTTGCCATTAAAAAGAAGACCACGCAGAGTTACAGTGAAGCAATTAAAAGCGGTCATTTTAAAACAAAACTTACCAATGAATGGAAACGGATGAATGCGATGGATGTGAGTGATGTGTATTATGATTATTTTTTAATCAACGGTAAAAATCAACTGGAGCAGCCGAAATTTAAGGCTGGCGATAAAGTGCGTTTAAGAATTTCTAATGGTGGTGCATCTACTTATTTCTGGTTGACTTATTCAGGTGGTAAAATAACCGTAGTGGCCAATGATGGTAATGATGTGGAACCGGTGGAGGTTGACAGGTTGATCATTGCTGTTTCGGAAACTTACGATGTGATTGTTACCGTACCGATGGATATGAGTTATGAATTTTTAGTGACTGCCGAAGACAGAACAAAATCTGCATCGCTCTGGCTGGGCAGTGGTATAAAGATGCCGGCAAAAAAATTACCCAAGCTCAAATATTTTGAGGGTATGAAGATGATGAACGATATGATGGATATGAACGGTAATATGATGCCGATGGGCATGAAGATGAGCAACCAGACCATGGATATGAATACGGTGATGTATCCAGAGATAACCGGAGAAGAGAATCCAAAAAAAGAAAACAAAGACAATGGCACGAAAGGGCATGATATGCAGACCATGCCAGAAATGAATATGGACGCTGAGACGGGCGATATCGTTACTCTGAATTACGGCATGTTAAAAGCGCCGGAGAAAACAACATTACCCAACGGACCCGTTAAAGAATTAAAATTCGAACTCACCGGAAATATGAACCGTTATGTTTGGACACTTGACAACAAAACAATTTCGGAAAGCGACAAGATATTGATCAAAAAAGGAGAGAATATAAGGATCGTGTTGTATAATAATTCCATGATGCGTCACCCCATGCATTTACATGGACACGATTTTAGGGTATTAAATGGACACGGGGAATATGCACCGCTGAAAAATGTGTTGGACATGATGCCGATGGAAACAGACAGCATTGAGTTTGCTGCCAATGCAGATGGCGACTGGTTTTTTCACTGTCATATATTGTATCACATGATGAGTGGTATGGGCCGTGTTTTCAGTTACGAAAATTCGCCACCCAATCCCGAGATACCCAATCCAAAACTGGCCAGGCGAAAATTTAATGCCGATGACCGCATGATGCATTTTATGGCAAACATTGGCGTGGCAAGCAATGGCAGCGATGGTATGGCGATGCTGGCACAAACCCGCTGGCAGTTAAATACGTTATGGCATCTGGGTTATCACGATATGCACGGATACGAAAGCGAAACCATGATTGGCCGATGGATAGGGAGGAATCAATGGCTGTATCCATACGTTGGTTTTGACTATCATTTTAAAATGGAGGGTGGGCCAAAAAATCTTTTCGGCGGCGAAGAAAAAAACTGGTTTGGACAAACCAGCAACAAGAACAACCGTAAAACCATTGTAGCAGGTGTGGCTTATACATTACCATTGCTGATATTTGCCGATGCCCGGGTAGATGGAAATGGAAAATTCAGGTTTCAGTTATCAAGAGAGGATATTGCATTAACACCAAGACTTCGTTTTAACTGGATGGTCAATACTGATAAAGAGTATATGACCGGTTTACGATACATAGCTACAAAATATATTTCCATTGGAACACACTATGATAGTGATATGGGTATTGGTGCCGGGATTGTGCTTACCTATTAATATTTGAACCAGACATTTCTGGAAGTGGTAAGTACGCAGTAGATGGTTTAATCGCAAAAAATAAATAAACGGGACGGCGGGCTATTGCTCGAGTTCCTAAATGCGTTGAATCGCTTGGAGATAAGAGTGTAATAAATTATATAAATGATGATTTTACTGTAAGCCTCTAACCAGAACCACGATTGCCATGTGAAAAAGATTTTGTAAGTGGAGGATTTGTGGATATTCCGGTGGTTGGTTGCATTCCAAAAGTTGGACCTTTGCAGGATCAGCAATTAATCAAATTATGTATCCATCCATTTCAGACGCAAAGTTTACGCTCGGAGAAGTTTTGGCGCGTCTTCGGCAAATTCATCAGCCGGATAAAAAGGCATTGGCTGATGCTTTACAAATGTCTTATACCACTTACCTTAAGACCGAACGCGGTCAGCGTGAACTGAGCTTCCTGATGGGCTTAAGGATATGCCAGTTTTATAAAATGGATCTGCATGAATTTGTGTCGATGCTGAGTGATGAGGAACTGGGTCGCAGTGAACTTTCAATCAGTAAGGCTCTTGAAAAAAGGGAACGCAAAAAAGCTGAGGTACTAAAGGCAAAAGTCATTGACATAAGAACAGAACAAGCTGTTCATCCATCCCTGCTTTAAGTTCAGGCACTTTTCACGTTTTGCACAAGCAGTGGTTTCCAGAATTGGGGTAACAGCTCAATTAATTTATCTTCCGGCTGTGTTGTAATCCTGCGCAGGACATCCTCCAGCCATTTTGAAGGATCTATCTTTTGAAGTTTGCAGGTAGCCATGAAGCTGTAAATGATGGCTGCCAGTTCTCCGCCACGGTGTGATCCGGCGAACAAGTGGTTGTGCCGACCGAGGGCAATTGCGCGGATTTGACCTTCCAGTTGGTTGTTATCAATTGCTAACATACCATCTGAAGTGTATTGAACAAGCCCATGATAATTTTTCAGCGCATAGCTGATCGCTTTATGAATAGGTGTCCTGGCAATTGTTTTGGGTAATGTAGCTTCCAGCCACTGCCGGAACGCCTGCAACAACGGTAATGATTCAGCTTGCCTTTTAGCGGTAATACCATCAAAATCAAGCTGCAATAATTTGCATTCCTGTTCAATATCATACAAGGGACCAAAGAATTGATCAAGTGCATAGCCGGCCCTTGCAGCATCATTATCCATCGCCTAAAGGAAGTACCGCCTTGAGTGCGAGAGACAATGCTGGTGCGTAACGCCAGGTTGCTTACCATATTTGGTGTAAGCGCCGTAGGCATCTGTCATCAAAAAGCCTTTATACCCCTGCAATACAGCACGGATATCTTTTTTGCCACGCCCTTGCTGGTACATGAAGCAAACGATGCATTGCATGGGATTCATGGTTGCCCACATCCAACCGATATGGCATTTTTTACCCTGCTTTTTGGTGTTATCCAAAACACGGTACCGGGTTTCATCTATATTTATAAGTCCGCTGTTGGTTATCTCTTTTAATAACAGGTGCCATAAAGGTTCCAGTGTTGCGCAGGTGCGGTTCACCAGGGAACATAGTGTGCTGTAGGGAAGATCGATGCCATAGTGCCGCAACCGCTGCTGCTGACGCCAGACAGGCATGTGGTATAAAAACTTTTCAACCGTAAGCATCACCAGGATGCTGATATCCATTTTGCATTTATCGATGGGATGCGGTGGCAGTGGTGCAATCAGTTGTTTATAGTTCAACTGATCTTCATCCACTGGTGCCAGGTAGATGAGCCGGCGGGTAACTTTAATATACCAGCGCATGGGATCACAGGCCAGCTGTCGTTGATCGACGTGTCCAATACATTTAGCACCTGCTGGCCTGTCAGGTGCATCTAAGGTGGTAATTTCCTCTTCCAGTCCTGGCGGAAAATCATGCCTTCCACCTGGTTTCTTTGGTGTCGTGGACTTGATGATCCGCAGATGCTCCGGTACTTTGCGCCGGTCGATTATGTTGCAAACACCCCAGCTGTCGACTTCCATATCCAGTACAAGTTGATCGCCGGTGTTTGGTTTATTCAAGGTGATGGGCTGGTGGCGCTTTTCACTTTTGATCCCGTATACCCATTTCTTAAGGGTAGCCATCTCAAATCGCAGATTGTCCAGCCGAAAAAGATCCTTCTTATTTTTATGCAATTCTTTTTGCTGGGTAGTGATCAGGGAGTTTTGTTCCTGGATAATAATTTGCTGCTGCAATATTTTTTCCGACTGCCCGGCAATCGTCCGCTGCTGTAAATCAATCGTCGTCTGATGGTCTTTTATCTGTGTCGCCTGCACATCCAACTGTTCCTGCTGACCTGCAATAACGGCTGTTAATGATTGCCGCTCACCAGCCAGTTGCATAAGTTGCTGCTGCAATAAAACGATAAGACTATCCTTTTCTGCACTGTGTTTTGTGCAGGTATTGTATAGCGTCTTATAATTTTGTGTGCGTTTCATCTGATGGCTCATAACCCGCAAAACCAGTACCAATCAGTGTTTTCAGAGCAATAACATGTCCACAGCCAGCCATGTTTTTTCGTGGATAAACCGGCGTCAGATTTTGATTTTCTAAAAAGGCATCAAAAACACCCGTCAACCCTGTGTTTGACAATCAGAAATGTGAATAACTATGCCGTTTTTTTTGATCGGTGTAAATGAAGGCCCGAAAGCATAGATAGCAGGTCGGTAGCACTCATCTGTATTGCGCCTTCACCTTGAGTAATATCCGGCATCATAAAACGACCTTTGTGTAAACGGCGGTATAGCAAGGTAAAACCATCTGACTCTTGTAGCAGCAGTTTGATATGAGTGCCACGTTTGTTCAGGAAAATGAATACATCTTTATAATTGACTGCTCGTCCGAGTTCATTGTAAACAATACCACAAAGGCCATCTATGGATTTTCTCATATCAGCCGGACCACTGTATAAAAAAAAATTATGGTGGTCCGTCAACAAGGCAATGGCGCTCATGCTATCAGCGATTTAAGGTAATCAACTGGCACCGGCTGGTACAATTTGATCCCATTTACTTCAGCAAACAGGGATCCTGTTGGTTGATTAACTGCAGTAGCGGTAATGGGGATAAACCGGGATGATGCTTGTTTTGCCATAACCGCCGAACGATAACGTTTGCGCGCCGTGTAAAAAGCTCCTTCTGTAACTTTATGAAGCTTGCAAAAATCTTTAATCGTCATGCCCGTTGTTTTGTCATATTCCCCGAGCAGTTCCAGCAACTGATTCTTGTTGCGCATGGATAAGGGTTGCTTGCCGTTCGCTTGATTCATTGATGTCGTGTTTTAGGTGAACGACAAATGTAACCGTCGCATAGCAAAATTCATTCGTGGTTCTGGTTAGAGGCTTACATTTTACTAATGACGAAACTTATAATGTAGTTTTTCACACCTAAACAAACTTTCCGTAATTCAGGTGGAAACCTGCCGCACGGCAAAGCATTACAAACTTATATTCTCTTATGAAACAAAACAATAAAATACTGGTAACAGGAGCATCCGGAAATTTAGGAAGCAAAGTAGCCACTAGGTTAATCGCTATGGGAAACCTGGTGAGGGTAAGTGGAAGAAGTGCACATAAAATGAATGGTTTTATAGAAACCGCAGAAATTCTTTTGGGTAACCTGGAGAATGAGGCGGCATTACAATCGAATATGGAAGGAGTAAAGTCTGTGTTTCTTGTGTTGCCGCATTTAGAAAAACTGACCTTAAAAGAGTTTTCGGATCTGTTTATTGAAAAAGCAAAACTCGCAGGGGTATCGCATGTGGTCAACATCAGTAATTGCACATTAGCCAGGTGGGGAAAGCCTACAATCTTACTGGAGTTTGAACAGCATTTAAACAAGGCACACGGACTAAACATTAAACATTTACGCTGCGCAAATTTCTTTGAAAACCTTAACTGGGGCATAAATACACCTTATAAAGAAGATATAAAACTTCCCTATATCTCCTCTTTTGAGATAGCCCATATTGCAGCTTCATACCTGGTTGATGCAAATTTCACAGGAATCTCTACTGATGAACTAATGGGCAGAGAAGATTATACGATGGGCGACTTTGCACGGATGCTGGGGATGAGGTATAAACGATTACCAATGAAGTAGGAAGACGAGACTTTCTTCAATGCCTTCAATAACGGAAATTATACACTTGTACAAAGAACAAAAGAAAATACATCAAAGCTTATAGCTAAAAAATTCAGTATAGAACACTTTCTTCAGCATCATTTTGACAAGACGTTGGTTAGTTAATAAGGTAAACATCCGATTGCTAGAAGGGCGGTTTTATCAATAAATATTCGAAAAGTACTGACAATAAGAGAAACATTTCGCAATTAAAAAAAACAAATTTTATGTCAGCATTTCAATAAAAGTATGTTGTCCGTTTTTGACGTCCTGTTGTCATTTACGGTGCTGAGAGCTGGCTTAGTTTTGAATTCTTAAAATAACAAAAGCATTATATGAAACATTTTATCTTTTTCATTCTCCTTTTATTTAGCACGGCATCTTTTGCACAAGACAAACAAATATTTGCCATTAGCGGTTCTATAAAAGATACCCTCTCTAATAGGCCAATTGACGGTGTTACTATAGCAATAGTTAGAGCCAAAGATTCCTCTTTGGCAAAAATTACGTCCACAGATAAAGAAGGAAACTTTTTCTTCGAGAATTTAAGTAGGGGGACTTATAGAATACTTTGTACTGCCCTTGGATATAAAAAAAACTATAGCCGGCTTTTAATTATTGAAG
>JBBJOD010000156.1:0-9497 GCA_037721715.1 Chitinophagaceae bacterium
CTAAGGGATTTAATTTTTTCAAGGTCTTAACCCAGCAAGGCCATTACTTCAATCCTGTATTTGTCGACAACAGAAACGATTCGTCTACCCATGAAGGATATGTTACCGATATCATCACTAAATTTTCACTCGACTGGCTTGACAATAGAGACACTTCAAAACCATTCTGCCTGGTGGTAGGTGAAAAGGCGACACATAGGCAGTGGATGCCTGCGGTAGAAGATTTGGGGGCTTATGACAATATCGATTTCCCCGTTCCATCTTCATTTAAGGATGATTTTAAGGGTAGGAAGGCGGCTCATGATCAGGAGATGGAAATCGGAAAAGAGATGAGGCTTATGGAGGATTTGAAAGTGCACCTGGATTTGAAAGGCCCTGCGTACAAAAGGTTAACTCCTTCTCAGAAGAAAGCATACGTGGACTATTACGAAAATAGGATCAGTAAAGAATTCGATCAGAAAAAATTAACCGGCGAAGCACTGGTGCTGTGGAAATACCAGCGCTATATGAAAGATTATCTTTCTGTGGGAAATTCGCTTGACAGGAATATTGGTCATTTGTTAGATTACCTTGATAAGAAAGGCCTTTCGAAAAATACAGTTGTCATCTACGTTTCCGACCAGGGATTTTACCTGGGCGAACATGGGTGGTTCGATAAACGCTTTATGTATGAAGAGTCGTTGCGAACACCGTTTGTTATGCGCTACCCCGGGGTAATAAAGCCGGGCACTTCCATCAACCAGTTTGCTGTAAACATTGACTGGGCGCCTACTATTTTGAGTATTGCAGGCGTTACACCGCCGGCAGATATGCAGGGCGTATCTCTTCTTCCGTTGTTTCAAAACAATGCCAAAAAAGCTGCATGGAAAAACCAGGTGTATTATCACTATTATGAATACCCGCAGCCTCACCATGTGCTTCCTCATTTTGGAATCAGAACGGAAACCCATAAACTGATTTGCTTCTATGGCGACAAAGTCTCTTGGGAATTGTTTGATATTGCCAATGACCCGCATGAGCTGAATAACCTGTATGGCCAGGCAGGAAAAAACCAGGTTACCGTTGAATTGAAAAGTAAACTTGGAAAACTAGTTGAGCAATATCATGATGAAGAGGCAAGGCGTATTATTCAAAAGGATAATACCGGCCTAACAATCAAACAGTCAACACTTATTAATTTATAGCCTTCTTACAAACTAGCAATTAGTCGATACATACTCTCATTGCTAACAAGCTTCCGTCTTGTGCTATCAGGCGGCTTATTAATATCCTGCCTGCACTTTGCAGTTTTGTGCATTAATTGGCCCGAAGATGGGAATAAAAACAATTTATTTTATACATTGAGGACGAGAAATGCATAACCTGTATTTGTTAGACTGCTTTTTGCCGTTTTTCCTACAGCAGCATGTTGTCAGCAAAATTAACGATAGCCCCATACCTGTATTTAACCCTAAACAACTATTATGAATAAAAACTTACTCATTCTTTTCATTAGTATGCTTTTCTTCTCATTTAGTGGAAGCGCTCAGAAAACGATCAGGGGAAAAGTTACTGACTTTGATGGCGGCACCTCACTCGGAGGTGTGAGCGTAACCATTAAGGGTACGGCAACAGGTACAACCACTAATAACGAAGGGCTATATAACCTGCAGATTAGCAGGAGTAACCCCGTGCTTGTATTTACATTCATTGGCTATACAACACAGGAAAGACCCGTTGGCAACCAGGACGTAATTAATATAGTACTCAGTGATGACAAAAAACAGTTGTCAGAAGTTGTTGTAACGGCCTTAGGTATCAGGCGCGATCAAAAATCAATCGGTTATGCGACGCAGCAGGTAAAAGGTGAAAATCTTACATTGACGAAAGAACAAAATGTGATTGGTTCGCTGGCCGGGAAAATTGCCGGTGCACAGGTGACCGGTTCATCGGGAGCAAGCCTTGGAGGCACGCAAAAAATCCAGCTTCGTGGGGTAAACTCACTAAACGGTGGTGGGCAGCCCTTGATGGTTGTTGATGGAACTCCTATAGCACAAAGCAACTTCAGCGGTGACGCAAACGGCGTTGATTTCGGAAACATATCACAAGACATCAACCCGGAGGATATAGAAAGTGTGAACGTATTGAAAGGACCTGCTGCCTCTGCACTGTATGGGCTGAGGGGTCAGTTTGGCGTTATTTTGATTACAACCAGGAAGGGCGCCAGGGGTCCAAAGAAAGTAGACGTAAGTTTGAACAGCGCTTACACTATTGAGAAGATCGGCAATTTTATGCCGTTGCAGAATATTTATGGAGTAGGCAATAACCAAACCTTTCTTACTTTGGCTAACGGGCAGAAGTATATAAACGGTAACGATGAAAGCTGGGGCCCGAAGATGGACGGTACACCGGTAAGAATGTATTACAGCTTTTACCAACAGGACCCACAATTTGGCCAGTTAACACCTTTTGTTCCACAGCCTGGTAATATTAAAGATTACTTTCAAACAGGGCAGAATGTAAACAATGGCCTAACGGTAACCGGTGGAAACGAGAACAGCTCTTTTCGCCTGAGTTACAATAATGCCTACATAAAAGGAACAATGCCCAATACCTGGCTAAAACGGAACAACCTGGGACTGAGTTCTTCCATTAATCTACACTCAAAGGTAAGTGTGGGTGTGAACGCCACTTATGCCAACAATGATGGCCAGCGACCAACGCAGGGTTACCAGGGTTCGTTTACCGGGGCCGTTCAGTGGTTCCAGCGAAACCTGGACGTTAAACGACTGCGCAATTATAAATATGCAGATGGAACCATCATGAATTGGAATGTGAACCCTACATCTGCCGGCATAATTACAAACAATAAACCGAGTGACTGGAACAACCCGTTTTTTGATGCTTATGAAGTATTAAATAAAGACAACAGGGAACGTGTTTTTGGCGATGTAAATATTAACTACCAGGTTACACCGGCTTTAAGGTTAAGCGGATTTGCACGCACCGACTTCTATACCCAGAGTATTTTGCGCAGGGAAACTTTCGGAGGCCGTTTAAATGAAGGCTATGCTGTAGGCAAGTACCAGAACAAGGAAAACAACTACGAGTTCCTGGGCCAGTATAACAAAATCTTGAACGATGTTTCCCTTAATGTAAATGTGGGTGCAAACCTGTTAACACAGGACTATACGCAATTGTTACAAGCCACTGCAGGAGGTTTGTCGAGCCCGGCAAATTATACCATTGCAGCGTCTGTTGACCGTCCATTTAGTACTTCTTTTGCCAGGCAGAAACAGGTTAGAAGTGTTTATGCGATGGGTTCGTTTGGTTACAAAGACATTTACTTTCTTGATGCCTCGGTCCGTAATGACGTGTCTTCTGCGTTACCGGCCGATAATAATTCCTACTGGTATCCGTCACTTTCCGGGAGCATTGTTTTTAGCGAACTATTAAAATGGAAGCCGTTGTCTTTTGGAAAAATAAGGGCCGGCTTTGCCATTGCAGGATCGGATCTTGCGCCCTACCAGACTTCGTTTACCTACTCGCTGGGAACAGTATACCCCGGAACAACCGGTACTATCAATACCTTGTTTGTTCCAGACAACTTTAAGAATTCCAATATCAGACCATCCTTCGCCAATTCATTTGAGATAGGCACCGACCTGAAATTTTTTAATAACAGGCTTGGGGTAGAATTTACCTATTACACACAACAGAACAAAAATCAGATTATCAATCTTTCCGTTTCCGGTGCCAGCGGATTCGATCAAACCGTTGTTAACGCAGGGCTGATTGAAAACAAAGGGATTGAAATTTCATTAACCGGACGGCCTGTTCAGACCAAATTCTTCAGTTGGGATGCCACCTTTAATTTCGCACGTAACAATAGCATGATTAAGGAATTGTATCCCGGTATTAATGTTTACCAGTTGGATGTTAATACATATTCAAGTGTATCAATCTTCCTAAATTCGACTGTTAACCAGGGCTTTGGCAGCCTGGTGGGCCAGGCTTATCAGCGAGACCCTGCTACCGGGATGATATTGTTAGGGACAGACAACATGCCGTTGTTTAAAACCAATCATAATTTCGGCAGCGTATTGCCGGCGTTTACCGGGGGCTTTCTGAATAATTTCAAGATCTGGAAATTCGATATTGCAGCAATGATCGATTTCCAAAAAGGCGGGCAGTTCTTTAGCTGGTCGAAAATGCTGGCTGTAAAATCTGGCCAGGCGGAAGAAACTGCTGCGATCAACGACAAAGGAGTCAATGTGCGCGACCCCATTGCTGATGGGGGAGGCTATAAAATAACGGGCATCTCACAGGCAACAGGCAGGGAAATTTCTGCCTATGTAGATGCAAGAGCCTACTTCAGGAATAACATCGGAACCAGGATCTATGAGGAGTGGTTATTTGATGCTTCCTATATAAAACTGAGAGAATTAAGTGTCGGTTACAACCTCGATGAAAACCTTATCAAGAAAACGCCTTTCAAAACCGCCAGGTTTGGTTTGATAACCCGTAACCCATTTATGATCTGGCAGAAGGCGCCGAGAGGGCTGAATCCATCGGAGTTATCTTCCGGCAGCGCTGCCATTAGCTGGATCGAAAAAGGCGAGTTGCAAACAGTTCGTTCTTATGGTGTAACCCTAAACCTGACATTTTAAGTTTTTATAAAATGAGAAAAACCTATAAATTATTTTGCCTGTGTTTGTGGAGTACGTTTTTAGTAAGCGGTTGCACAAAATTCAGCGATTCCATTAATACAGACCCTAACAACCCTACCAGGGCTTCAGGAACCCAGCTGATAGCCAATGCAGAACTTTTTTTATCGGGCATAAGTTCTTCTCCTTACGGTGTGCACTACCCGCAGTATCTATCTAATACGTCGTTTACAGATAACAGCCGGTATACGACTATAAATTTTAATTTTTATAGTTTCTATACCGGGCCACTGATGAACCTGGAGAATGCTATTAATGCATCGCTTAGTGCCAATGAGGGGCCGGTTGCCAACCAGGTAGCTGTGGCTAAGATCTTAAAGGCCTATTTCTACTGGCATATGACAGACCGGTGGGGACCATTGCCTTTTTCAGCTGCATTAAAAGGTAAGGATAATTTCACGCCAGGTTATGATAGCCAGCAATCAATTTACAATGCTCTTTTTGCGCTGCTAGATGAAGCGAATGCCGGTATTGTAACGGTGAATGGCAATATAAAAAACGATATCGTTTATGGAGGTGATATCAACAAATGGAAAAAACTGGGAAACACCATTCACCTACTGATGGCTTTAAGGCTCTCTAAGGTTGACCCTGCAAAAGGCAGCACCGAATTAAACAAAGCCCTGGCAAACGGGTTGATGACAACAAACGCAGACAACATGGCTTACCTGCATTTGTTAGAGCAGAACAATGAAAACTACTGGTACAATTCGTTTACCCGTTTAGGCAGAAACTGGTTTGCCCTGAGCAAGCCATTGGTTGATTACATGCTGCCACTCAACGATCCACGCTTGCCTGTCTTCGGCAATAAAAACAATGCCGGCAATTATGTGGGATTAGAATATGGGAAGGCGGTGCCTAACTCAAACGATATTAATAGTGTATCCTTGTTGGGTACTTCGCTTCGTCAACAGAATTCTGCTGTACAGTTGGTTACTTATGCCCAGGTTTTGTTTGCCCTTGCGGAAGCAGCAAAGGTAGGCTGGATACCGGGAGGTGATGCAACCGCTAAAACAAACTATGACCTGGCAGTTCAGAATTCGGTTTCTCAGTGGACAGGTAACAGTAGCGGTGCGACCGCATTTCTTGCGCAGGCAGGGGTTCAATACAACCCGGCAAATGCCTTACAACAAATTGCCTACCAGCGTTGGGTTCACTTGTTTTTACATGGTTACGAAGGATGGGCCGAATGGCGCAGGACAGGTTACCCGGTTTTAACGGCAGCGCCGGGCGCCAATGGCGGCCAGATTCCAAGAAGGGAGGCTTATCCAACACAGGAGCGGGCGAACAATACAGCTAATTATACCACAGCTTTGTCTTCGTTCCCTTATGGCGGCACAGATGATTTGAATGCAAGAGTATGGTGGGATAAACCTTAGGAATGTATGCCTGGACCTGACAGGTTGTTATTGAACCAGTCTGCACCTGTTGGGTATCAATAAGAATTCTGCTGATCTGCCCTGTCAAAATTTATCTATCGACGTAGTAATGAAAAGCACAGGCTTTTCCACCACGGGGAAGATGAGTATTTTTGAACAATGGTTGATATACCAATAATTGCAATTACAAAAAGTCTTTCCGGGCGGGTGTAAATACATCAACCAGTAATCCTTTTTCAATAGCGAGAACGCCATGTACCAGGTCTGGCGCTACAAAAAAGCAGTCGCCGGCTACCAATAATTTTTTATTGCCATCGATAGTAACTTCAAATTTGCCAGATTCAACATAACAGATCTGTCGATGAATGTGATGATGCAGGTTTCCAATCGCTCCTTTTTCAAAACGAACGCATACCATCATTACCTCGTCATCATGGCCAAGAATTTTACGTTCCACACCATTGTCTACGCTTTCCCAGGCAACATCACCGGCTATTATAAAAGACCCATTTTTATTAGATTCCATTAATTGCATAAAGATCTTTTGAAGTGACTGACTCCTATAAAAATAATCAATCGCTGTGTTTGGTGCGGACAAAGTTTTGCAGTCCTGGATTGTCGGAAAAATAACTGTCAGTTTGTTCAGTAAGCAATTAGACCTGCCTGAACCTGCAAAGACCTAACAGGTCTATTACCAGCGATCAGGCATCTTTTATTTTTGAAAGATTTTTTATCACTAATCTGTTATTTTTGCTGGAACGAAGATAAAGCAGCTCAGCTGACAGCTGCTTGCTGACAGCAGCTCGCTAACAATAAAATCAACTACAACCATGATAATGAATCAAAGGTATGCCCAAAGCCCCAGAGAAGTCAGTACCTTGAAAACTGCCGAATTACGTGAAAACTTTCTGATTGATGATTTGATGCAGCCCGACCAGTTCAATTTCACTTACTCACATTACGACAGGGCTATTGTGGGCAGCGTGGTTCCCGTAAATGGAGAACAGCAACTACCTGTGTATGAAAACCTGAGGGCTGACTTTTTCCTGGAAAGACGAGAAATAGGTATAATTAATGTTGGTGGCGCCGGGCAGGTGATTGTTGATGAAACAACCTACGAAGTAAATAAGCTAGATGCCGTATTCATCGGGAAGGGTGCCCGGAAAGTAAATTTCAAGAGCCTGGCAGCGAATGAGCCTGCCAAATACTACCTCTATTCGCTGCCCGCGCATCAGGAATACCCGCACCAACTGATCAAAAAAGAAAATGCTTCGCCAACTACGCTTGGTAGTGCTGCAACAGCCAACGAAAGAACCATTTATAAATACATACACCTGGAAGGCGCGCTTAGCTCCCAATTAGTGATGGGACTAACCATCCTGGCGACAGGCAGTGTCTGGAACACGATGCCTGCGCATGTGCATGACCGTAGAATGGAAGCTTATTTTTATTTTGATGTGCCGGCCGACCAGGTAGTGTTTCACATGATGGGCCAGCCACAGGAAACCAGGCATATAGTCATAAAAAACCATCATGCCCTGATCTCTCCTCCGTGGTCAATTCACTCAGGATGCGGTACTTCTAATTATGGCTTCATTTGGGCTATGGGAGGCGAAAACCTGGTTTATTCAGATATAGACCCGGTAGCGATAAAAGACCTTCAATAAGCGGAGAGTATAATGCATCCTTGATAAAATCTATTGGAGGTAATTGTATAAAGAACATTTTAAGCAGGCATGAAAAAATCAATAGCTATAGATATGGACGGAGTGATTGCAGATGTGGAATCTCATTTCATTACCTGGTATGAAAGAGATTATGGCATAAAGGTGTCGCCATCTGAACTTATCGGCCGTAGCGAAGAAACTGCGTTTCCTGAAAAGGGAACCGTGAGGAAATTTGCATCTACACCCGGTTTTTTCAGAACTGTGCCGGTAATGGAGGGCGCCATTGAAGCGGTTGCATTCCTGTCAAAACGTTTTGATGTTTATATCGTTTCTGCCGCAATGGAATTTCCGCAGTCGCTGGCAGAGAAACTCGAATGGCTGCAAGTACACTTCCCGTTTATTGGTTGGCGTTATATCATCTTTTGCGGCGACAAAAGCATTGTTAATACCGACTTCATGATTGATGACCATATAAAGAACCTGGATACTTTCAAGGGAAAGGCCATTATGTTCAATGCATTTCATAATGTAGCTTACAAATACCACAGAAGGGCGAATAATTGGAAGGAGATTCTCTCCATGTTTGAATCTGAATCTGGTTTGCTGTAAGCTGCCGGCAACCGGCTGTCGGCTATCACCTCTATTATGAAGTGCCTTTTTTTCTTACTCCCTGCCAGACGCAAGGATGGGGTCGATACCCGATACCTGACGCTGACAGCTAACTTCAATGGTTAAATCCATCGCTCACACACTGATGCTGAACGGACCATTTTTCCAGCTTCGCTTTCAGGATATCCAGCCTGATCGGCTTGCTTATGTAATCGTTCATTCCGGCTTCCAGGCAGGCTGCCTCATCGCCCTGCATCGCATTGGCCGTCATTGCTATTATAACAGGTTGTTGCAGCATCGGTTGCTGCCTCAGGTGCCTTGTAGCTTCCATTCCATCCATATCCGGCATCTGCACATCCATAAGAATGAGTTCATAACTATTATCAACAAATGCATCTAATACATCCTGTCCATTCTCGGCAATGGCCGGTTCATAACCCAGTTTGCTAAGGACCTTCATTGCCAGTTGCTGGTTAATCAAATTATCTTCTGCAATAAGTATCTTAAAAGGGAAGTGCCTGGAAAAATCGGTTGAGGGTTTTTGTGTCTGGTTCTGTTGAAGAATTGGTTCAGTTGCCGGACGTAAAAGTGCATCCAGCATTCGGGTATAAAGAACACTTTGCCTGATAGGTTTTGTTAATACGGATTTGAAAAGGCCGCGATACTTTTTGCCACTGTCATCGCCCATAGAACTTAAAAGAATCATTGGCATTCCAGGATATAAGTCATTTACCTGCCGCCCAAGTTCGTTGCCATTCATTCCTGGCATATTCATGTCCGTTAGTAACAGGTGGAACCGCGGAGAATGCTTCAGAATTTCCAGTGCCTTGCTGCCACTTTCTGCTATAACGGGTATCATTTTCCACTGTTCAAGATGTGCCTTGAGTATTTTTAGATTGGTCGAATTGTCGTCTACCAGTAGCACCTTTTTCATTTCAAGGTCGGCAATATTGTTTTGCACATAGGTGCGAACCCCGTGTAAGCTGGTATTCGCCTGTAGGGTAAAACTAAAATTCGTGCCTATACCTGGCTGGCTGGTGACATTGAATTCGCCGCCCATTAGGTTTACCAGCTTCTCGGAGATAACAAGCCCCAGGCCTGTACCGCCGTACTGACGCGTGGTAGATGAATCTACC
>JBBJOD010000157.1:0-9487 GCA_037721715.1 Chitinophagaceae bacterium
TACCTGGCTGAAATAGCTAAAAGTGAAAACTGATCATCAACATCCAGTGCCTATCACACTACGTAGAAAATATCGTTTAGCCATTGTCAAATGGTGCGTTGTAGTATTGTATATGCTGTCATCTACAGCAAACGGCCAGGAAAGAATAGTACTCACTGATGCTATCGACCATATCTGGATTGGTAAGAATATTTCTTTTTTGAAAGACGATAAGGAACCCCTGACTTTTAACCAGGTAATTAAAGAAGAAACAGGTAAAAAATTTATACGGTCTACACAGGATGCCCCTAACTTTGGGAATGAACAGTTGTCTGTATGGAACAGGTTTACAGTTGTAAATAAGTCTTCGAAGGAATGGATGCTACTGCAGTTAAACCCAGTAGTAGACACGCTGAAGTTCTACTATAAAGATTCATCCAATAATTACAGGGAAATTGTTACCGGAGAATCCCGCCCCTTTAACACGAGGCAATATAAGGCAAATATTTACATTTTTGATTTGCCTGTAAACAGTAATGACACTGCCGTTTTTTATCTGAAGGTGCAAACTTTCAAAGCTGAATATCCACTTATTGTTATTACAAAAGAGAGCCTGTTCCAGAACATCTTTGTAAACAGTATTATAAAAGGGGTTTATATCGGCCTGGTTGTGCTTATCATTATTTACAATGCCACCCTATATATTGCCATAAAGGATCGCAACTATCTTTTTTACGTTTTCTATGTCATACTTACTGCTTTCCTTTTAACTGAACAGTCTGGTCTAAATCCAATGTTCAGGGGAAACACCTTTCATTTTTTGTGGAACATGGGGCCGGCCTTAACTGCTTCCGGTGGTATTTTCTTTTGTATTTTCAGCAGTTCTTTCTTGGAAGTAAGGGCAAGAACCCCGAGAACAGGTGCAGCCATCAGCTATATTTTCATACCGATGTTTTCCATCATTATCCTGATTAATTTGTTCAATTTGCAATTACTCGGATCTGTCCTGGTTCAATTAACTGGTATCGTAGTTCTGATTACCATGATGATTACCGGGGTCAGAATTTACTTAAAAGGTTTTTTACCCGCCCGTTTTTTTATCATGGCCTCTGGCAGTTACTTCCTGGGCGTTCTGATATACGTCGGGAAAACGACTGCTCTTTTGCCTTACAATTATTTTACCACCAATTCGATGGAGATTGGTTCAGCTATTGAAATGATCATGTTTTCCGTATCAATGGCCGATCGCATAAATATATTCAGGAAAGAGAAAGCAAGGGCGCAGAAAGACCTGGTTGTTTCTTTGGAAGACAATCAAAGATTGATAACAGAACAAAACCGGATGCTCGAATTGAAAGTAGATGAACGAACTCACCAGCTCAGGCAAATATTAACTGAGCTCGAACATTCACAAAAGGAATTGCAGCAGAAGAATGTTGTCATATCGAAAGAAAAGGAAAAAAGCGACGAGCTTTTATTGAATATCTTACCCTTCGAAACAGCCCGGGAATTAAAAGACAAGGGTTCAGCAGCAGCTAAAATGTTTGATGATGTAACTGTTATGTTTACCGACTTCAAAGATTTTACCGAGATAAGCGAAGCGATGACTCCTTCTGAACTGGTAGAAGAACTTGATCACTGCTTCAAAGGTTTTGATATCATTATCAATGAATGTGAAATTGAAAAGATTAAAACGATAGGCGATAGCTATATGGCGGCTGGAGGGTTGCCGGTGCCAGACAAAAGAAGCCCTTTCCTTGTGGTAAAGGCTGCGCTTGGCATACAGCTATTTATGCAGCATCACAACATGCAGCGGATCGCAAAAAACAAGAAAGTACTGGAGGTAAGAATTGGCATTCACACGGGCCCGGTGGTTGCAGGAATTGTGGGCACCAAAAAGTTTGCTTATGATATATGGGGCGATACCGTAAACATAGCCTCCAGGATGGAAAGCGCAGGGGTGGAAGGCAAGATAAACATCAGCAGTGCCACTTACAACCTGGTCAAGGATGATTTCACGTGCTCCTACAGGGGAAAGGTCCATGCAAAGGGAAAAGGCATCATTGACATGTATTTTGTTGACGCAGTATAACATCAATCAATAAAAACCATTCGTAACCGGATTGGGTATACCGTTGCAGGGCCTTCAGCCCGTCATATTTGTTGCCAGTAACAATAAATGCCCGACCACAAAGACTGCGGTCAGGCATTTTTAGATACCGTCCTAATGAGATATAGCAGCAGTATTGGCTTTTCTTGTCCGTTAATTTTCTCTCTTTAACATACTGCTTATGGCCTTTTTGATCAACATAATAATACCTTGATTTACCATCAATGTAGATCTTCTCACCTTCAGGCCCTTCCTTACCGTCGTACACCTTATCAATCACCTCAGATTTACCCTTAGAGGCTATCTCAGCAGTTTTATTTCCTACTTTTTTCGCACTTCTACCCACTACTTTGCCTGTTTTTCTACCGGCATTTTTTAAATCTTGTCCAATGGTAGTTGTATCCTGAGCTTGCACACCAACGCCTGAAGAAATCCCTGCTGCAGCTGCTATAAGGTATAAAAATAATTTTCCTTTCATAATATAAATTTTACGTTTTGATAGAATTAAACAAATCTTATGCCTTTTATCCTGATACCTTTTTAGGCAGCAAATTTTAACAGATGGAAGCTTTTTACTACCTGCAGTTTTGCTCTTATCAGTTCATCAGGCCTGCGAAATAAATGTTGCGATCACCATACCGTCTAACGCAGCTTCATTTATTGGCAGATAGGCATAGCCACTTTTTTTTAAGCGAGCCCAAACACCACACCCGAAAGAGGCAATATTTTCGGTGACTATATTTGTAACGACCCAGGTATTGATATCTCTTTATGGATCCCACTGCATTGCGTTCGTGTTATACTGCCAATAGCAACTTAAAACAGGTCGCACCCGATAGGTGATCCGGGCGGCATAGGCTCCGGTATAAATGGCTTGCCCCCAGTACGATTTTTTATTCTTTCAAGGGTTAGTAAGAGATACCCTTTGGTTATCGAAGTGGAGGACGGAAGTTTTGCAGATGCATACATTTTAATGTCATCAATAGCCTTCATTATTGCTGCATTGGTGGCAAAGGAAATGTTTTCATTCAGAGAGACGCCTATCAGGTAGGTAAGCAATAACTGTTCATTTTGCTGGAGTATCAAACCTTCCAACCCTTTCAAACGTGGCGCTTTCCATGTTTTATTGAACAAAACATCTATCATTTCGTCTACACCCAAACCATTATTTTCAGCCTGGTATTGTACCATTCTGTTTAGCCTCGCCGGATTGAACAGAAAGGAAAGCGGAAAATTGGCGGCGCTTTCGGCGGCAGACAATGGGTCGAATGCTAAACCGGTTCTCCGGTTAAATAGTTCCTTAGTGTACTCGTATCCGGCCGGCCGCGGCGGAATTAATTTTATAATACTTTCTGGTAGTGTTAATATTTTTGGGTCCATGCAATCCACCACAGCATTTAAAGCAATTAGCTGTTGCTGTTTAGAAATAGGCTGGGTGATGAGTTGTCCATCTCCCTTAAGTGCGTAAGAATAATTCAGGCCGCCTATTTTTTTTGTGACCGCCTCTAACTGGTAACGATGAAACAGGTAGATAGGTACCAGCACTTCTTCAAGCATCGCTACGGGAGTGCCTTTTGATATATTGTTCTCACCAAATTGTAGCAATGCCTTTTTGCGAACCTTCATAATATCGTTCAGACCGCTTACGGGTTCTTTGCCTACATCCCATAAGTGCGCCGTGGGATGCAGGCCTGCAGCATCTCTTGCGTCCCTGTCGGAAATGAAAGTAAGACCGTTCGCGGCAGATTCAGTAAGTATTTTGTTGAGGGAAGTTTCTTCGTTGGTTCCGGGAGCGAAGTCTGAATATCCAAATGCAATGGACACTTTATCCCAGGCGCCTATCTCATTTGTATAAGCTCCGCCGAGCTCAATTTCACCGAGGTTATTCAATGAAACAACAGGTGGTGGATAATCCATTACGCTTGCCCTGCCTTGCGCTCCCTGCGTACTGGAAACATAGTTATGCATCAATCCAATAGTATGACCAATTTCATGGGCCGCCAATTGCTTTAGCCGCTGCAGTGACATAGTTAGCATCTTATTTTCGGCAGGGAGCCGGCTTTCTTTGGTGGAGCCCTCGTGTTCGAATGGTGCAAGCAAACCCTGTGCGATAAGGTAATCGTGCCGTACACGAAGTGAACCCAATGTTACATTACCCTTGATTATTTCACCGGTTCGCGGGTCTACAACAGCTGCGCCGTATGACCATCCCCTGGTAGAGCGATGCACCCAGTTGATCATATTATAACGTATATCCATAGGGTCTGCATCTTCCGGTAGCAGTTTAACCTGGAAAGCATTTTTATAACCCGCCATCTCAAACGCCTGGTTCCACCATTGTGCGCCTTCCATCAAAGCGCTGCGTATCGGCTCCGGTGTTCCATTATCCAGATAATAAATGATTGGTTTCAAAGGTTCGCTTATGGTTGCCAGGGGATCTTTCTTTTGCAATCGATGCCGAATTATAAATGATTTATTAATGGGTTCTGTAACCGGTGTGCTGTAGTCGAAATAGGAGACAGGAATAAACCCCGAGCGGGCGTCGAATTTACGAGGCTTGAAGTTCTTATCCGGCACCTGAACGAAAGAATGATGAATTCTCAAAGTAATCGCGTCAATATCAGGCGAAACAACAGACGCTACGAAATTGCCGGTTCTCACATCTTTTGAGGTAAAGGTGATGGTAGTCTCCAGTTCTGTATTCAGCGGAAAATTTTTAGTGCGAGGCAGGTGCATGGCAGACCTTGAAAGATCGATGGTATAGTTGCCCTGTTTACTGTTCTGCAAACGACTAGAAACCTGCAAGGCATCTCTCATTAAAAATGTAGTGGCATCTACCAGTACGGCGTCGTTCGTTGAGGCTTCTATGGTAAATCCCCAGATGGTTGACACCGCAAAAGATTGTTCCACCGCCCGTCTTTCGGCGGAATCTTTCGTTATAGCCCTGAAACCGTAGTTTGGCTGTATCATCAGGATCTTATTTCCAATTCGGGTAAATTTTATAATAGATGTATTGCCCAACATTCCGCGGTCTAAGCCAATATCATTTGACCCTAAACCGGCAGGCAAAGAAGTCTGGTACAGCATCTCTGTATCAAGTTTGTTTATCTCCAGCCATACCTTTCCCGTATTTTCATCCCAATGGAATTTAATATATCCAGGATATGATTTGAAGTTTTTCGTTTTATCCTCAATAGAAGGAAGCGTTTGTAACCTGGCATAAAAAGGCAGGCATAAAAAGAGGAGCAGTAACATTTTCATCATACTACATTTTAGTAGTGGGAAAATAAGCTATTCTTATTAAAATTGATTTTCCCTATTCATTTTTGACAACGAGAAGGTTGTACTTGCTTACGATAAAAAAGCAATAAACAGGTTTCTATAAGCAAACGGCCCGCAACGCTTTCTAATAGCCTGCGTCGCTTCGTTGAGATGACGAAAAAATGATGAGTTGCAGCCAGCTTCGCATCGCTCATGAAATGCAGGATGGCTTAAAGTCAGGAGATCTCAATGAAGCGGGTCAGATTTCTATGTGCCAGTAATCTGCGGCGCTTCGTTGAGATGACAAAAAAATGATGATTCACAGCCGGCCTCGCATCGCTTGACTTTCAAAACAAATTAAAACTCTTTGCTTTGTCATTTCAGCCGAAGCGCATGTTTTTTACGCGCTCCGAGCTGAAACCTCATGAAAGGCAGGATGGCTTAATGTCAGGAGATCTCAACGAAGCCGGTCAGATCTCGATGTTGCAATGACCTGCGTCGCTTCGTTGAGATGACAAAAAAAGACAGAGCTCCATAAAAGCAAACAGATTGCGTCACTATCAAATCAGATACTTGTTGAAGTGGTTAAGCACCCAGCGCTTTTTTTGCATGCATTAAACACTTTCTAGTTTCCTTCACTGCATCTGATCCCGCCGGAATCTCATATTCCATTTCAATGGTGGCGGGAATATTATATTTTTTTTCTTTCAGCAGTGTAAGTATTTCTTTAACCGGCGTATCACCCTCGCCCCAGGCGACATTCGCGCCCCCATGTGTTTTTGTTTTACGGTCCTTGATATGCATGGTTGTAATCCTGTCGTGTTTTGCCTCAATCAAGGCTAACAAACTTTCTTTGGTGTTATTACCACCAGCAGCAATATAGTGGCCGCAGTCCAGGTTCAACGAATTATACGGGGACTGGCTCAAGGCAGTATCCCAGGCAGTGTCGGTAGCTTGTAAGTGCGCATGGTAACCAATATATATTTTATGTTTTGCGCCGAGATCTCCAAGCCGTTTAGATTGCGCAGGATTAGTGGGCAATTCTACTGTTACGGAACGCGCTCCCAGTGCCTTTGCGGCCTTCAGCGCATATTCAATTTCCGCATCGGTGTTCTTGGGGCCCAATGCATTTGGTTTAAAAGCGTAAATATCAACGCCTGCCAGGTTGTACATTTTTTTCACCTGCTTAAACTTATCCATTGAAACGGCAGAACGCCATTCAGCTACTTGCTTTTCGTAGGCAGCCACCTGTGCTTTTTGTTCATCTTTGAGCTGATAAGGTTGACCGGGTATGCGTGGAGGCAATTTAATGGCATTGACTGGTTTTCCTGCAAATTCTTCCACTTTATCACCCATCAGTTCAATAGCGCTGATACCACTTTCCGTGATATATTTAAGGAGTTGCGCTGCATTGCCGGGCATACTTCGGAATGAATATGTGATCACTCCAATCTGCACTCCGAAATATTTAGAATTAGGTTTTTGAGGAAAAATAAAAGGTTTTGACCATGCGGCAGAACCGGTCAATAACAGGCCCAGTGAAGCAATTGATCCCTTGACCAAAAAATGGCGCCGTGATTGATTTTGAATCCTATTATTAATTGTAGACATATGACAGAATTTATTGATAAATTAATGCCTGCTAATATATGCATTCCAGTTAAGAAGAAAAATAATCAGGAAAGACGGGCTACTCAGACATTATTGCTTAATTTTTTATAGTTAAGAAAAAGGACTTCACTTACTTGTTTTGGGCATTGCCTGCGCAGGCGCAACTTATCGTTATAGGACGCGTTACCAACGAAACGGGTCAGGGGGTACCCAACGCCTCAGTTAACATCAAAGGCACTTCCACGGGTGTAAGTAGCAGCAACACGGGAACTTATTAAATTTCGCTCTGTCGAATGCCAGATTGGTAATTACCTCAGTGGGCTTTTCACAAAAAGTTTTCGCGCTTCCGCTGAAATCTCCTGAAATGCAGGTTGCCTCCCGCTTCCGGAGATGCATCGTGAAAAGCTCTGCCCAGGATCTCCGTGTTTATAGACACCCATTAACATCAGACATGTAGCTCCGGAAGAGCCCCGTATTCGACGTTCGCTATTCCCTTTCTATGGTTGCGGTAATGTATCCATACGGTTCATCCGTCGCCATAAAAATTTCATTGTTATTTTCCATCCCGAATTGCTCAAGGTTGAAGAGGATATGATGTTTGTTGGGCATCTTAAAACTAATCTCCTTTATTTCCTGATCCATTTGCAATACTGCTTCGCCCATTGCATACACCGTTTGTTGCAAAGACAAACTTTTATGTGTTGCAAATGTTTCAAGCATCATGCGCCTGGCGTTTATGTAATGAGATGTAAAATCAATGTCGGTGCTATAATACGTCCAACTCGCCTTACATTGCGTTGCAAGTATCCTCTCGTTTGTTTCATGTAAAGTAGTAAAACGTTCCTTTATAAAATTCGCAAAACCCGAATCGGTCGTTTTTAGAATAAGCAGGTCGTTGATCCCGGCATTTACAATTACACCGGCAGTATTCTTTACAATAAACGCGGTGTGCTTTTCACCGCCACTGCTTATAAATGCATGTGGATGAGGGCTGGTATTGGTAACTATCCGGCTGTACAGATGCTCGGTCATTTGAATATTAACCGCGGTAACCTGCTCGTTGTTAGAGAAAAAGTAACCAGCCAGGTACACGCCGAATTCTTCTATGCTGGCGTTGAAGTTTTCCTTCGCCAGGGCAAAAACGGTATTCTTCTGCGTATCGGTTGCCAGTATTTTCGAGTTGTCTCCTGATAAATGAGCCGATTCAAAATCACCGGCAAGTGAGATGTCAACTGAAACCTGCCTGAATTCATGATAACCATCACGACGTATGATTTTGGAGAAATTTACCGCATTTTTTCCGTAAGCATTTTTACCTAATTTTATTTTCATGGTTACCGTTTAGTTACGTCATAAGAGTCCCAATTTAAAAAATAGTGTTCTATTTTTACCAATTAACTTAACAAGTCGATCAGCCATTCACCGAAATATCAGCTGGCAATCAAATGCAATAATACCGTAACTCCCGGCAGGATGGGCCCTGCCATCGTTCTGGTAAATAATGGCCTCATCGAAGACATTGTAGAAAAAATGCCGGCGAATATACATACAGACTGCATTGATATCGGCGACAAGGTATTATTGCCGGGGTTTGTCGATACACATGTTCATATCAATGAACCCGGAAGAACCGAATGGGAAGGATTCAACACCGCCACCAGGTCGGCAATTGCCGGTGGAATAACCACGTTGGTGGACATGCCGTTAAATTCTTCTCCTGTTACAACAAGTGTTGCTTCGTTCCAATTCAAACTGGAAGCCGCTAAAGAGCATTTGCATGCCCACTGTGGCTTCTGGGCAGGCGTCGTTCCTGGTAACCACCAGGAGATAGCAGGTTTAATCCAGGCAGGTGTTTTTGGATTCAAAGCTTTTCTTTCTCCTTCTGGCATAGTTGATTTTCCTAACGTGAATGAATCCGATCTCTCCAGGGTGATGCCTTTAATTGCCAGGCACCGTTTGCCCCTTTTGGTTCATTGCGAACTGGAAGATACCGCCGGGCTTCCGTTGCAGAAAGATCCATTCTCTTATTACGAATACCTGGCTTCCCGGCCACCAGCGTGGGAACACAACGCCGTCGCTTTAATGACACGATTATGCGAAACATACAACTGCCGGGTGCATATCGTACATATATCGTCAGCCGGTTCTTTGAAAATTATCGAAAACGCTAAAGCGAAAGGGCTGCCTTTGACGGCTGAAACAGCCCAGCATTATCTTTATTTCGAAGCGGAAAATATCAGCAACGGTCGTACAGAATTCAAGTGTGCGCCTCCCATTAGGGACAGAGCCAACAATGACTTATTATGGAAAGGGCTAGAAAATGGAACCATAGACTTTGTGGCCACGGACCATTCCCCAGCGCCACCTGAACTTAAACAAATTCAGACTGGAGATTTCACCAGGGCATGGGGAGGCATTGCATCCCTCCAGTTTGCTTTTCCCGCACTGTGGACCGAGGCTAAAAAAAGAAACTTTTCATTGGTTGACGTGTGTGCCGGGTTAAGTGAAAAGCCCGCCTTGCTCGCA
>JBBJOD010000158.1:0-9478 GCA_037721715.1 Chitinophagaceae bacterium
CAACCTGGTGGCCCGTATAACGGAGCACGCGTACGCTGGCTGCACGGGCACGGTAGTTTTTAGCATGCAGCAACTGGCGAAGCAGGTTCTGATCTACCTGGTTAAGTCCCCAGCTTACCCATAACGCTTCCAACAGGTGGTGTTCGTATTTTTTATCGTTCTTGTCTAATTTTGCTACCCAGGTATTGATATGTGCAAGTACCTCCGGTGCCAGACGACCACGAAGTTCACGGCGGGTGCGGTAGCGTGTTCGGTATTCCGGAAGCTTTAGGTTATCCAGCAGTACATCTATTTCAGCTCCTGCTATTTTTGCCGGAATTACCAGTGGCCGTGATGGATAGGTGACACGGTAGATACGTCCGTGTGAGTGATCACGTAAAGGGTCACGCGCATTGTGTTGCATATGGCCGATCAATACATTGTGCCAGTCAGCAAAATAAAGTGAGCCATCAGGCGCAAATTCCATGTCAACCGGGCGAAAGTTTTTATCATCACTTGTCACCAGGTCTTGCCGGTGCCTGCTTTTGAAACCGGTTCCTGAATCCACCATGGTATGTTGCTTCATGCCAAGAAAGCCAATGGTGTTGTTGATGAGCAGGTCTCCTTGTACAGAATCCGGAAAATGCCTGCTGGAAACAAATTCAATGCCGGATGTAGGGCGCACCCTGTGCTTGGGCTCGATCAGGTCTTTTGATTTATGCGTAGCTTCTCCATAACGCGGCTTAACAGTCCCAGGCATCATCCAGCGTACATCAGGACTGGAAGTTTCAGCAAAGAAGTTCTGGCCCCATTCATCAAAAGCAATTCCCCAGGGATTTGGAATGGAAAGTTGAGCGGTGCGTTCAAGCTGTCGGCGGTTTGGGTCGTACCGAAAAAAGCCGCCGTTGGTACCACGGACGGGCCCATAAGGTGTTTCCACATTGGTATGTAAGAAAACGCCCTGGCCCATATAAATGGCACCTGAAGGATCGGCGCAATAGGCATGATGCGCATGATGCGTGTCGTGGTCATCAAAACCACTTAGAAGTATCTCTTTAGAATCCGCCTGGTCGTCGCCGTTAGTATCCTTGAAAAGCATGAAGTTTGTTCCCTGCGAAACGTAAACGCCTTCTGCGGCTATCTCAAAACCTACCGGAAGATGCAAACCCTTTGCAAAAACAATCTGTTTATCTGCTTTGCCATCTGAATTGGTATCTTCCAAAATAATGATCTTATCATCCGGCCTTTTATCTCCCGGTTTATAGTGCGGGTAACTGGGCATAGTGGCTACCCATAGGCGTCCTTTGTTATCAAAAGACATCTGGCATGGTTTAGACAGGTCCGGGAACTCCTGTTCAGATGCAAAAAGCTCGATCTTATACCCGGGTGGAGCCTTTAACTTACCAAGGGCATCCTGTCCATACAGGTAAGTAAGTTCTCCGTTTTTTTCGCTTGATTTATAATTGGTTTTTACCTCCGGCAATTTTACGGTTTTCTGATCTGCAACAGCCAGGTCTAGTTTTATTCCTTTAAGCGATAACCAGATAGCACTGTCGCGTATAGAAGTCATCTCGCGTATCTTCTCGATTTCGGCTGGATAATTTTCGGGCCCAAATGGATCGTACCGTCGGCCAAAAACATGAACTCCATTGGGTATCTTAAAATCATTGTGCCACAACCAGTTTTTTTCAAGTACGGCGGCATGCACGTCCGCGCGATTTACACCAGCCCTAACAGGAGTTTTTCCAAATATCTCATCTGCAAGTAATAATGAAAATTTACTATAACCACTATCGGTAAGTTGCGAACCATCTATGGTAAGCGGTGCCTCGTTGTTATCGAACCATTCTTTAGAGGGATTGAAAGCATCTACAAAAAGTACGTTGTTCCTGGAGGCTACTTCTTTCATAGCTTCCGTATAAAGCGCCAGGTTGGCATTTTCCTTTTTACCGTTGGGAAGGTCAAATTGTTCTGAAAGATCCTCAAAGGCGATCGGAGAAACAAGAGCCAGTTGAGGAGCGGATTGACCATTGTATAACTGGCTCAACGTATGCTTAACAAATGCATCCAGCTCCGCTTTGTAGTTGGCCAGTCCTTCCTGGCCCTGGAACGATTCATTGTATCCGAAAAAGGCTATGATAATATCGGCCCTAAGCCTGGCAAGCCACTGATCCTCGGTTTCAAAATGGCCCTGGCTGTCGGAGTTTCTAGCCAGTTCTGTCTGAAATTTTTCAGCACCGGGAAAAGCCCAGGGCGATACCCTTCCCGCATGTGGCCTGAACCCCGGCGTATTGCCGCCATCGCACATGTTGCGGATAACAAGCAGGCTATCAAAGTTTCTAAGTTGCATCTCTGTCTCAAAATATCCAAAATTCATCATCCTGGATCCCAGGTTATTGCCTATTAAAACAATGCTGGATCTTTTGTTGATGACCAGGTTAACCGCTCTTAACCCGGCAAACTGAACAGCGCTCAGAGAAATGACTACGATGCAAAAAATTGTCAACACGATGTTATGGTACTTCATTAGTCTCTTATGTTTGAATTCAGGTATGTATTTTCTATAATGAGATTGACAGGAATTTCCGCTAATGATAACTGAACGATCATTTGACAGGTTATTGATTATTAGATGAATCAAAAATAACTAGCTGATTGATCGTGTAAGTAAGATATTGTGTTTCTGCATCACTTTGCTAAACGAACAATAAATCTAACAATAATTATCACAGTAACAGCAAATTGTTTAAACCAGTGCATGCTAAAGGTGTTGCTTTATCTGTGTAATCACTTTCACATTTTAAAAGCTGGATAGGTAAATAAGTGTATGTTTAAGATTAGCGTTGAATCCAGCGGCGGAATTTGAATTTACTGGTTTAATTGAAATACCTTTCTCATTCATTCAGGCAGAACTTTGTGATTGAAATTGCACAATACTCAAACCTGGAATTATTTTATGGCGAATATTCTCACCTCACCAATTAAGCACTGGACAATTGACAGGATACCGGAGCATATTTCTCATTCATTGAATGCAAGCCGACAACTGTTGATTTTCTTATTGTTTCTAATCGGTTGCAATTCCCCGAATAGCAGTAACTATAAAATTGGTAAGGACGAGCATACAGATCCTGCATCCAATTGGCATGAATACAACGGCGATGGTAGCAGGAGTCATTACTCAAAGCTCAGTCAGATTACAAAAGCGAATGTAGGCGAACTGAAGCCCGCATGGACCTATTCTTCCGGTGGAGCAGAGAAAACCGGAAGCCGAACCGAAATGCAGTGTAATCCTATTATCATCAACGGCATTCTTTATGGTGTAAGTGCCAATACACAGGTTTTTGCCCTTGATGCGTTTACCGGGAAGGAGCTATGGAAAACGTCTGTAACTGACAATGGAGGCACCACCAGCAGGGGAGTGGCCTACCATGCAGACAGCAGTACCGAAAGAATATTTTTCGGGGCGGGCAAATGGCTTTATGCGTTCGATGCTAAATCGGGTATGCTTCTCGAAGGTTTCGGTGATAAAGGCAGGCTCAACCTGCAAACCGGGTTGATGCGACCCGGCGCTGATGATTATGTAGTATCTAACACACCGAACACTATTTTCAAAGACCTGGTGATTACCGGCGTCAGGGTTTCAGAATCACAGGCGGCGCTTCTGGGTGATATACGCGCTTACAACGTTTACACGGGGAAGTTAGCCTGGACGTTCCGTACCATACCCGCCAAGGGAGATACCGGGTATGATACCTGGTTACCCGAACCTCGTAGTTATATGGGCGGAGCGAATGCCTGGGCAGGTATGGCGATAGATCGTGAGCGTGGAATTGTATACATACCTACAGGATCGGCAGCCTTTGATTTTTTTGGTGGCAACCGGAAAGGGAATAACCTGTTTGCCAATTGCCTGCTTGCACTGAATGCGGCTACTGGTGAACGTTTGTGGCATTACCAGTTGGTTCATCATGACATTTGGGACAGGGACCCGCCGGCTCCTCCCAACCTGGTTACCATCATTCAGAACGGAGTAAAAATAGATGCGGTAGCACAGGTAACGAAACAGGGACAGGTGTTTGTTTTTAACAGGGTAACGGGTGAGCCCGTTTTTGAGATACAGGAAAAAGCGTTTTCAACTTCAGGAGTTACCGGGGAATATCCGAGCCCTACTCAACCCATTCCTATAAAGCCGGCTGCATTTACCCGGCAATCATTTAGTGAAAAAGATTTTAACTCATTTGTGGCCGGTAAAGATTCACTGGTAAAAATGTTAAGGAAGGCCCATACCGGTAGTCCATACATACCTATTCAAAAAGACATGACCATTCTTTACCCGAGTACAGGCGGAGGCGCTCAATGGGGAGGTGCCGCTTCGGATCCGGATGGGATATTGTACGTTCCGGGAAAGGATATCGTAGGATATACGTCACTTGAAAAAATTGAACAGCTGAAGGAAGGAACATCACTTACCGCATTAAAACTGTATAATAACAACTGTGCCGCCTGCCATGGAAAAGACCAGAAGGGAAACCATGACGGCTCCTATCCTTCCATATTAGGCATTGGAAAAAGATTGCCTTCGCAAGCTATCGAACAGGTAATAGCCAAAGGCAGGGGAATGATGCCATCTTTTTCTCATATCCCGGTTTCACATCGCCAGGCCATCATCGATTTTTTGCTCAACATCAAGAAAGATGCCGTCAAAGTTGCTGGCAAAAGTACCACGCAAATTGCCACTTACCAGAACACCGGTTACAACAGGTGGTATGATAGCAATGGGTACCCTGTGAACAGGCCGCCCTGGGGTACTTTAACCGCCATTGATTTGAATACAGGTGAACACAAATGGCAGGTTGCCCTGGGTGAATATAAAGCGTTGGTTGATAAAGGAATCGCTCCTACAGGTACCGATAATTATGGAGGACCACTGGTAACGGCAACCGGGTTAATATTTATTGCAGCAACGAGGGATGAGAAATTTAGGGCCTTCGATAAATCCGATGGTAAAATGCTCTGGCAAACACAGCTTCCCGCCGGGGGGTACGCTTCGCCCAGCACTTATGCCGTGAATGGCAGGCAGTTTATTGTGATTGCATGTGGCGGCGGTAAGTTCGGAAATAAGTCGGGTGACAAATATGTGGCTTTTGCACTGGGTGATTAAACGTTATGCTTTCAACCATTTGTCGAACCAGTTAAAAGCCTCCTCCTGCATCTTTGCATCAAACTTATGCGGACCAGGATGATAGGAACAGGAAAATTTGTCAGCGGCTCCGGCCTTCGAATATACTTCCTTCAGCATCTGTTCAGCTTTCTTCATTTCAGAAAGTGTGAACAGATTGTCTTCGATATCATTTAAAACCAGGGTTGGAAGCGGGACACGCAATCCCAGGATTTCCGGAAAATCCAGTTCATTGGGAAGTAGGGGAACGTAGGTCATCCAGGTGTGGGTGAACGACTTGTTTAAAATCAGGTCTTTCCAGGTGGTCATGAAACCGACATCTACCGCACATTTTATCCTTGTATCCATTCCCGCCAGGAATACGGTCCGGAGGCCTCCGCCTGAAAGTCCGCCACATCCAACACGGCCGGCGTCTACATCGTCACGTGAGCATAAAATATCAAGTGCTTTCTTATCCTCCGCAAAAAATACAGATGGCCATGTAGTGCCGGCACAGAATAATGACTTCGCCATCACATGTTCATGATCGGATGCCCAACTGTTATACGACTCAATATTTTTCTCATTTTCAGGATCGTCATCATTGTTGCCTTTTCTCAGATGCAGCGGTACATCCTGGAATTGCACCCTTCTGCTCGCAAAAGTAAACGCATCAGGAACCAAAACAACATAGCCCCGTTTCGCCATTTGATTAGCCCAGGCAAAATTTTCATAATAGCTCTGCTGGTGCTCTTTCATCAGTGCATGTTGATTGGCAGAAGTTTTGGTGATTTTTCGGCAACCAAAGTATTTATTACCTCCATGATCATGCAAAGCGATAATACCAGGTAATCGCCCTTTTGATTCCAATGGTTTTAGTAAAATTGCTTCGGTTGGCCGGCCATAGGGCAATTGCCAGGTTAATTCTTCCACATGCAAACCATCATAGGAATATTGCTTTTGTACCTGAATAACCGGTTTGCCTCCAATACCAGGAATGGATAAACGCTCTGTAAGACGTTTCCGGGCTAACTTTTTCCAGGAATCCACGTTTTGCCATTCCTTTCTGCGAAAAGACAGGGCGGGTAATTGATCGCTGGTTAAAGAACTGGCCCATGCACCATAAAGACCTATAATGCTTAGTTCGTTTTCGGTTGTTCCATTATTTTTCAAGGCAGTGTCAGGATTTATCGGTGTAATAATTGAGTTTTTTTGGTCATTTCTTGCGCCTGGAAATCCCAATAGCCCGCTTCCTGTTAAACCAATGCCGGTTAACGCCGCAAGTTTTAAAAAGTCTCTTCTTTTGCTTTGCATATAGGTTTGTTAGTAAGTTGTTATTTGGTAAGGTGCGGTGTTGTTTGGTTCAAAAAGTATTAACCATGCCTGCCTCTTTTTAACAAGGTAGAGTAGTACTATAAATATAAGCATCTGTTTTATTAAGCATGCATTAATGCCTGTTATTTTTGAGAATAGGTGAACAGCTCAGAGCCTTTAGCTACCAGCTGTCAGCAGGAACCCATATTTTGAACTGTTTCCCTTGTAGCTGAAAGCAAACTGATAGACAAATTAATGAATAACGTGATTGGCATCATATCTATGTCTATACTCAGTGACGTTAAAGCTTTTAATATGTTATCAAGAATATAACTATTTCTTGTATTACCTTTGGAAATGACATTGTTGGTCATGCTCAAATCCTCGCTTTCTCACTTATGTAAAACTGTAACAAATAACTGGATTGTCGGGAATAAAGCTATGGAGCGGGAGAATAGTAGGAGGCTGTAAGACCAGGAACCCATCTGAATTTTAATAGAAAAAGTCAGTTAACTAAAGACCTATGAAAAGAGTTATTGCCCTTATTTTACTTATTGTTTACCTGGGTTATACAGCAGGACTGATAAATAATGACTACTTCTCAGGGCGCACTGTTGAATGTTCTGGAACACCAGTTGGTAACAGCACATATGCGAGCCTTTTATCTGAAAGCACTAAGGACTGTCATCATATTGAACACGGTATAGGTGTCTATGTTAAAAATTATTTTCATCTTGCATCTACAGCGAAAGCGAAGCTGTTACGCATACAACTTGCTGCATTTGAAAAATTCGCCGTATGTTTGTTTGCTTCAGTAAGTATCAATAAACTGTTGTTAAGTACGCTCCAGCGCTCAGAAGCCTCAACAAAAGTTTTTTTAAAATATTGTGTATTGAGATTATAGCAAACTCTTAAAATCGATCAGTTACAGCAGTCATGAAGATTTAACCTCTAGGGTAGTACTTTATTACTTAGGCATTTTGCGATTTAAAGTTTACAATAATATCAATTATGAAATCATTTCATATAATACTTCCTGTTATGTTTTTACTGGCTTCAATAAATTCCATCGGTCAAAAAATTAAACGACAGGGTGCAAATGCAGGTCCTGAAGTGACCAAGGGATATTATTCCATTGGTGATCATTATAAAAAGCTCAATCCCGGCATACAACTATCCACTGACAGCGTTATCACACCGCTTTCTTCAAAGGGATATCATTCAATTGGAGCGAAAGACAGAAAGTTGAATAAGAGGCCGTATTTGCGATTTAGGCAAGCCCCTCGACCTGTCATTACTAAAGGTTACTACTCGATAGGCAATAACAACGAAAAGCAGTAGCAGGCGCATTTTGTCGAACAATAAAAGCGGTGTGATGTGAAGATATACACCGCTTTTATTAGGCAAAGCCATTGAACAGCGGACGATAACAGTCACTACTTTCGTTTGTAGTACCTCTTTTTATCAGGTAAGATACTGGCGCAAACCTAGCCAGTACTTTACTCTTCGCAGTTAATACTAAGAAAAAGTAGAACCAGCCTTAGTTTACCAGTTCAACCTAATTCTGTAAATCATAAACTTACTGTATACGGTCTTTATTCGCCTGCGTATTGTTCTTCATTTCTTTGATATGATTCCCATCATAGGAAAAAGCGTACAGGTACTGGCCGGAAGAAAAAGAAGCTTTCGCATTGTTTTTGGAATTAGTGTAAAATTCCATATTGGCTAAGCAGAAGGAAAACCAGGTAGGCTGAATGGAGAGGTCAGTTTGATGAGTTGAAGTAGGCTGCTGTTGATTACAGGCGACGATCAAGTTGATCTCTTCTCACCTTGCACTTCACTGCTATTGCAGATTATAATATATTTAACCCAACGAAATCTTATTCAATAATAAATCTACACATCGATGGAAGACATGATTGCCGGCATAAATGAAAAAATAGATAAGCTTTTCTACAAGAACGGTGTTTCTACTAACCAGATTAAAGAAGCCAGGTCTTGGTATAATCAAGGATATTGCCAGGTTCTAAGCTGTTCCAAGGTGGGAGTTGATCTGTATGTACAAACCGGGCAACCGGATACTTCCCTGGAGGTATCACTTAAATTGCGTGAAGGTGAATTAATCTGTTTGGTCAACGGTAAACCTGCCCCCTGGAATGCTGAATCTATGGCCGCACTGCTTCAGGCACAGGAAGAAATGAAATTGCCCGATGCAAAAATAACTGAGGGAAAAGCATACACAAGAGGGGGCATGATAAAGCGGGTACTTGCGGAACGCAAAGCAAAAGCTGCAGAGGCAACCTATAAAATAAAATTTGCAAACAATATTTATGGAGAGCATGAGTTGATCACTGAAAAGGGTAATAAATATTTTGTTTTGCTAAGAGATTTTGAAAGCGAAACCGGATACATTAACAATCCCGACTGGCAAACGAATAAACTGGGTACTACCAAGCATATCATGTATGTTTTCGACAAATTGAAAAAGGATAAAAAGATCTATAATAGATTATCCAAGCAATTCCCTTACCTGGAGATTTATACAGATCCTTTGAACGATTATAAAATTACCTGGCATTACCCCGCCCCCATACCTTCGGATGCGGGGAATCTCATTAAAAAGTATTTTGGAAATAAAAAATTCATATCGCCAGAAAAGGTAAAAAATTTTTTAGGTTTTATTCAGGCAGCGGCTGAAATCAGGGAGCTGGTTATAAGGCCTGAGGTAGAGGAACAAGTACAACTGGCTTGGGAAAAGGAAACTTTGCGTCAACTGGAGCAATCAACAAAGCTGGATTACAGCCTACTAAAAGTAAAGCTGTTTCCTTATCAGCAACTGGGGGTCGCGTTTTCTAATTGTAAAAAATGCTGTATCATAGCGGGGGGAAAGGGGCGTGGAAAAACGATACAGGCAATTGGTGTGGCGGTGATGAAAAAAAAGATCCTTGGTTTTAAACGAACGCTCATTGTATGTCCGGCGTCGTTAAAAGAACAATGGAAGAAAGAAATAGAAAAGTTCAGTCA
>JBBJOD010000159.1:0-9470 GCA_037721715.1 Chitinophagaceae bacterium
TCCGGCGAACAACTTGTGCCGCTATCGATTGGCAGAAACCGAAGGCACAAGTTGTCCAACTGGCAACTTGTATAGCAGTATGCACTTAAGAACCCGTTGGAACACTTGCGCCAGGGTGCGGAATCTGGCTGTGCCTGAAGCAGTGCCGCGGCAGGCACAAGTTGTTTAACTGGCAGAACTTCATCGCCGGATGCCTTAAGGGAACCCGGCGAACAACTTGTGACTGTAGCAGTGTCGTTGCAGGCATAAGTCGTTCGCAGACACCCGACACCAACCACATCACCTACCCGCCAACGTTAGTGACTTAAACTTCTTTGTCAATTCGGTCAACGAATTTTCAACTCCCATCCGTTCCAGTGATGATGCACCTACAAACCCCTGCACATCGGTTTCATCGAGTATGATCCTTACATCTTCAGGTGTATTGATAGGCCCTCCATGCGCCAGGAAAATAATTCCCGGATTCACCTTTTTACCGGCTTCGATAATGTCCCTGGTTCGGCTAATGGCATCATCCATGGTACAGGACGCATTCACTACTCCTACTGATCCGCCGACCGTTGTGCCCACATGCGAGATAATGGCATCCGCGCCTGCTTCAGCCATCTGCCTGGCATCTTCTGGTTTAGCGACATAAACAATGGAAAAAAGATCCATTTTACTGGCGAGTGCTACCATCTCCACTTCTTTATGGAAGCCCAGGCCTGTTTCTTCCAGGATTTCCCTGAACTGTCCATCCACGATACAATGGGTTGGAAAATTGTTCACACCGGAAAAACCCATTTCTTTCACCTTTAACAAATGGTGCCACATTCTGCGGCGTGGGTCTGAGCCATGCACACCGCAGATTACGGGAACCTCCTGCACAACGGGCAATACTTCAAATTCCCCCAGGTTCAAAGCTTCCGCATTGGCATCACCATAGGCCATCAGGCCGGCTGTAGATCCATGCCCGGCCATCCGGAAACGTCCGGAGTTGTAAATGATTATCAGGTCCGCGCCGCCTTTCTCAATAAATTTGGCACTGATACCTGTTCCCGCTCCGGCAACAATGATTGCCTTAGATTGATCAAGCGTCATTTTCAATCGATCCCTTACTTCCTGTCTCGTATATGGATTACCTTTTCCTGTCCATGGGTTTGGCATAGCGGTCTTTTTTATTATTTAAACAATTCATCGAACTAAAGCTATTTCTTCCAACCAGGCTAACTGCTTTTCTCTTCTATCATATTAAGCAGTGTGCTTACTAACACTTCAGAGAATTTTACATCGTTGATATGACTATTTACTGTTATCACATTTACAGAACCATACGCATATTCTTTTATTGATTCAAACAACACCTTATTGATCTCCGGACGAAAAAATACCCCTCCTTCTACATCGATTTGCGATATGCCCCGCAAAGGCAATACAATACTAACTGTCGCGGTTGAGCGCTGTACCTTATGCACCAGCTTTTCAGCGAGTTTCCTGTTCTCCTCTTTATCTGTTCGCATCAGGGTAACATCAGGAGCCCATTTATAGAACTCGCGGGCTGCATACCGTTCGGGCACGGTATCCATTTGCGCAAAATTGACCATATCCAGGCACCCTGGCACCACTACCTGCGGTATGCCCGTTTCAGCAGCGGCTGTTAACCTTTCCGGACCCGCACTGCAAATGCCTCCGCATAGGTCGTCTGCCAGTTCAGTAGTGGTAACGTCCAGCACGGCGTCAAAATAACCTTCCCTGATCAAAGCCTCCATGGTCCTTCCTCCTACACCTGTAGCATGAAATGCGAGCACTTCATATCCACGCTCCCTCAACAGCATACTGCATTGATCTACACATGCAGATGTATTTCCGAACATGCTGATCGCTACCGTTCCAACACGGTCGTGATCTTTTATGAATGTCACTTTCGACATGGCGCAAATGGCGGCTGCTGCCTGCCTGATCAAAAGGGTACTGATGCTGTTAAGCCCTGCCACATCTACAATGGAAGGCATCAATGTAATGTCTTTATTGCCTGCCTGCCGTGAAAGATCCTTCGCTGCTACTGTTGACAGGCAAAGTTTCGGAATACCGAACGGGATAGTCTGCATGGCAGAAAGTGCAATATAAGTTCCGCCACCTCCCCCCATACCAATAGCCGCTTTTATTCTTTCTTCAGCCACTAGCTTCGCCACTAGTATCGCCGCACCGGCACCCATTATTTCAACAGCGTGTCCACGATCTGCTTTGCTTCTCAGCTCTTCCATTGAATGACCTACCTCCATCGCTACCTGGCCCGACTCGTAATCTACCCGAAACTCGTCCGTAGTACCCATGACCCCGGTATTCATGCTGATGACCGATTCGCCCTGCTCTAACAAACAGGTACGCAGAAAAGCAAAAATACCTCCCTTGGTGTCAAAACACCCAAGCATCAAGATACATCTAACATTTTCAGGCATACTCAGCGGGTATAGTTATGTTGCTGTCGACTTTTTACTTTCAAGACTACTTGAAAAAGTTAAATACTTCTTCGCATGCTATACTCTGGCGCCGACCCGTTGTATTTTTCCCACAATAAAAATGTAAGAAAACGCTCCTACCAGCCCCAGTGTTCCGATAAACACAAGTGCCGGTTTAAAATTTCCACCGCTTGCCAGGAAGCCAATAACAATGGGAACTACGATAGAAGCCAGGTTACCCATAAAATTAAAAACGCCGCCGGTTAATCCTATCAGGTGTTTCGGCGATACCAAAGAAACGAACACCCAGGAGATCAGCGCCATACCCGCACCAAAAAAAGCAAGTGACATAAAGAAAATTACCAGCGTGGTATCATCGGTATAATTGGCACCTACAATGCAGCCAGAAAGGAGGAGGCCGACAATAATAGGTGTTTTTCGGGCCATGCTTACAGACCTTCCTTTCTGAATGAGGTAATCAGAAAGAAATCCCGACAATAATAGGCCGGCACAAGCTGATAAAAAAGGTATGGATGCAAGATAGCCGGATTTCAAAAAACTTAATCCACGGTATTGAACCAGGTAAGTGGGAAACCAGGTAAGAAAGAACCAAAGAGTAGCATTGACGCAAAATTGAGCGATGTAGATACCCCATAGCGTACGATTGCCAAATACCTGGTTCCAGTCTTCAGGTAGCCATGCCTTTTTTTCAGGGGAATGCTGTCCTTTTCTTCTCAACACTCCTCCCCCTTTTTCTATGTAGTCAAGTTCGGCTTTATTCACACGGGGGTTCTCGAGCGGGTCGCTGTACAGGAGGTACCAAATCAATCCCCACACGAGTCCAACCAACCCGGTAACAACAAACAATCCTCTCCAGCCGGTATAGTGCTGGAGTGCCACTAGTGCCGGGGTGAGAAAGGCAAGCCCAATAAACTGGCCTGAGATATACAATGCCGTAGCCGAGGCCCGTTCATGATCGGGAAACCAACTGGTAACGATGCGGTTATTGATGGGGTAGGAAGGGGCTTCAAAAGCACCGGTGGCGAGGCGAAAAGCGAATAAACCGGCAAAGCCTTTTACAAATCCCTGTGCGATCGTGGCCAGTGACCAGGTTACTAAACAGAGTGCATACAATAACCGGGGGGCAATGCGATCCGCCAACAGGCCACCGGGAATTTGCAATGCAGCATAGGTCCATCCGAAAGCCGAAAAGATCAATCCCAGTTGAACGGTAGACAATTTTAGTTCCTCTCGAAGTCCGGTGGCTGCCACAGAAAGATTGCTCCTGTCCAGGTAATTGATTACCACGTTGATAAACACGAGCGCAATCATTCCATAACGCACGCGTGTTCGTTGGCTTTCGCTGTTCGGTAATTCCATTTTACAGTATTGACTTAAGTGAATTATTAAGGGACAACCGAATTACAACAGCATTTTATCTTGCCGTCCAGCCTCCATCCACGGTGAGTATGGAACCGACCATATAACTTGCAGCATCACTGGCAAGAAAAATCGATGCACCCTGTATTTCCTGCATATTCGCCCACCTGCCAAGTGCCGTAGCGCCCACTACAAACTTTCTACCTTCTTCTGTTTCCGCAATGGGAAGATTCATGTCTGTTAAAAATGGACCGGGACAAATTGCGTTCACGTTGATATTAAACGGCGCCATTTCAAGGGCCAACGCACGGGTCATTTGAACAACCGCACCTTTACTGGAAGCATATGGTGTACGGTTTGCAAGGCCAACCAGACCCAATGTACTCGCCAGGTTGATGATCTTTCCGCTACCATTTTGTTTCATGAAGGGAATGACAGCCCGGGAACAAAGCCAGGTTCCATTAACGTTCACATTCATCACCTGGTTGAAGTCTTCAGGGTTAAGTTCGTCTATTGGTCCACGTATGTTAATACCTGCACTGTTGATCAGGATATCAATCTGTCCAAAAGCCTGCATGGCTGCTTTTGCCATTGCTTCCGTTTCTTGTAAAATGGTAATATCTGCGCTGAATGAAATGGCATGTATACCATAGTCCGTATGAAGGTCTTTTGCGGCCTGCATTCCTTCTTCGGCATTTCTGTTCACCAACATAATACTGGCGCCGGCAGAAGCCAGCCCGGCAGCCATTGCCAGGCCGAGGCCTTTAGATCCCCCGGTGATAATGGCGGCTTTGCCCGCCAGGTTAAATTGTTTGATGCCTGGAAGTATTTCTCTGCTCATATTGCCAATGAATTAAGTAATCGGTTTGCCCGTTTTGTTGTGAGCGATAAAATGAATGCTATAAAGTCAACTGTCCTCAGTCCCGATTTGTCGTCAGGCCTTTATTAGTCCTGCTTTGCCTGTGCTGTATTTGAAGCATTCCAAAATATTGTCTTCTTCTACTGCAAGCCTTTCTTCAACACTTAACCGGGAGACCCTGGGAAGCTGAGGTACAAATTTATTTCGTTTCACCATGTTAAGCGTCCGTGCAAGTTCACTGGCTGGCACTCCATCGAATACGGTCCAGTAGTCGTTCTTTAAACAAGGTATTTCCAACGGATCACGGGTGATCATTTCAAGATTAAAAGAAACGGATGGGTTGTGCTTTTTACACAAGGCAATCATCTTGGTGAGGTCCAGGAAGCCTTTGCCAAGTGGTACCTCCGACAAAAGGAAACCATCCGTATATTCCTCCACACCCATATCTTTCACATGTGTGCTTAAAACAAAAGGTGCCAGCGTTTCCACTACCTCCATCGGATCTTCTACAAGCGAAATGCTGTTACCGAAATCCAGGGTTACCCCTATCCATTCACTTTTTAATTGATGCAGTACCGTTGCCAGTTCATCCGCCAGCCAGTCTTTGTGATTTTCCACCGCCAGCTTTACTTTGTATTTCCTTAGAACAGGTTCAGCCAACTGTAAAGATGCCACTGATTTTTTTTTGAACTGCCCGACTGCTTCCATAGAGCGAAACACTTCATACCGGCGGCCCGGTGATGTCACTGTCCGTAAAATAATAGCTCCTGCTTCCTTTGCGTTGATTACTTCCCGTTCAAACCGCGGAACATCTTCGATCGTAGCAGGCACGCCGATCGATCCTTCCAGGTATAGGCCCAGTTGCTCTCTTTTATCCCGTACTTTTTTTGCAAAGTCTGCGGTCCAGTCTTTTACCACCACCTGCACGCCCCCGGCACCTATCTTGTGGCAATGTTCTACCAGGTCAACGGCGCTTAAAAAACCAGGGTACCTGCCACTCGCCACTTTCGATTGCCAGCGGCTGGCATAGGAGTGAACGACTACGCCCATACGCATATCTTTGAAGATGCCGGGCATATTTATCAGGGGAACAGCCAGTGCTCCTATGCCCAGGGTAGTTGTGTCTCGTAAGAATTTTCGCCGGTCCATCTGTTGGTGTTTGATTTTAAATCGCTATTTATTTGATCAAAACGGTTAGCCCGGCGTGGTTGGTGATAACACCAACCACGTGTCTGTGAGCAACGCCTATGCACCCTGATACAAGATACCCATCACTTTTCCACCTCCTTTATATGCCTGTTGAGTTCGTCTGCTGTCCATGGTACCACCTTCCCCTGCGAGGTATGCCTTGTTGTACTCACCATCCGCCCGCTGACGGCACCTGCATTGTTGGTCCATTCGTTTCGAATATAAGTTAATATGGACGAAATTGCATTATCATCCAATGTAGAATGTGCAGGCATTACAGGAAGTATCTCTGGGATATCGTATCGTTTCCCGTTTACTTTTACTGGCCCTTCCATACCATGTAAAATGACAAGTACCAACCGTTTTTCATTTCCCAGCACCCAGTCGGACCCGATAAGCGGTGGCGCCAGCCGTTTAACACCTGCACCATCAGAGCCATGACAACCGGCACAGGTATTCAGGTAGAGCTGTCTGCCAGCAACAAATCTTTTCTGGTCATTCTGTTCTAATGCATTCTTCGTTTGTGCCAACCTGTTACTTATAACATGCCCTGGCCATTCAAACATTGTCATCAACACATTAATTCGTGCATGTTCGGCCGCAAGATCCGTACGGGTCAGCATGCGGGGTGCTGACGCCAGCCGCACAGGTTTCAGTTGAGCGTTTTTTCCCTGTATCGCAATTCCGGTCACCACCGCTTTTTCTTTCCAGCCAAAGGAACCCTTCTCATCCAGCATGGTAAAAAGCGATGAAAGCGCTGCCGCGTCTCCCTGGCGCAGTATGGAAGTAGCCAGCATTTCCAGTAATATTTCCTTTGACTGACTTTGCTTTTGAAATGCGGGTGCATTCCATAACTTTTCCAGGAAAAGAAACTCCTGGTCCTGGAGGCTGCTTAGTAATGCATCCCTGATCAACGCTGAGGTATCGTACCGTTCGGCAACACCTGCTAAAAGCTGGTGCGAAACCTGCTGATCGAGTAAGCGGGATGCAAGAGTCATTTGTAATATTTGTTCTGTGGGTGCCGTTTCCCATATCTTCAGAAGCTCTTGTTCTAATTTTACCCGGAGATTCAGATTGCCGGCAGCAATCGGTTCCAGCATTCTAACTGCAGTAGAACTGATAATCGGGCTCCTGTCACGCAGTAGTTGGAAAAGAAGGTCAGGGGCTGGTAGTTGTAGCCCTTCTAGTGTCCATAAGGCATGTAGCCTGCCCAGTTCATTGTCTCCGCTTTGTGCCAGGTCTATTAACAGCTTGCACATGTCTTTGTCGCCCCGCTCCACGAGTAACTGCTGCGCCATATCGCGGTACCATCCATCCTGGTGCGACAAACTGCTGATCAAATCCTGGGAAGTCGCTTTGGAAAGTTTTTTTTGCGGGCGTGGTGTCCAGTTTTCCGGAACAATTCTCCATATCCTGCCACAATTTATAGGTTGAACCAGCTTACGCTTTATTGTTTGCTCTCGTAGATATGGCGTTACATAAGTGCCATGTTGTACCAGGCCGCGGTACATATCAGCGATATAAAGGGCCCCATCTGGACCTGAAGCCAGGTGAACAGGACGAAATCGTTCATCCTCAGAGGCGAGAAATTCCGTTCCGGGTTTTGGATCATTGGCTTTTAAATGCAGCCCGCTTTCTTGTATAATGTTCCTCTTTACCAGGTTACCAGCCGGTTCACATACAAAAACATTTCCATGATACTCTGCAGGCAAGGCAGTGCCCCTGTAAAGAAGGGGTGAGCATGCTGCGGTGAACTCCAGCAACCGGCCTTCCTTATCCAGTGTTCCGGGTATATAGCCGCGGTTTACCGCCGGGTTTGGGCGGATGGGGTAAATTCTCCTGTCTAGTGTAAGTCCTTCATCAATTCCTGTTGTATAAGTATGATTCTTATTTCTTGAGAGATAGTTTGGGGGAACAAGGTCGGCATGGAGTTGTGACCAGTTGTAATTATAGTATAACCGGCCTTTGTTATCGTGGCTGATGCCCCATTGTCCACGAAACTCGGTGCTATCGCGCCGCCACTTACCGTTACGAAGCTGGTAGCGAAATCGCGACCTTGCATTATAGTACCAGTTGTCTATGTTACGACAAAGCCCGTTACCCGAATGTTCCGGACTGGGGCCACCTGCATAGGCAGCGTCTAGTAAAGTCTTTTTGTCTGCCCTGAGATCTCCGTCCAGGTCTTCTGTCAGCCATAATGCTTCGTTCTCTGCAACCAGGGCACCGCCGGGAACCAGGGCGAGTGCCCTGGGCATTACGAGACTGTCCATATAAATAGTACTCTTGTCCATCTGCCCATCACTATTGATGTCTTCCAGCACCGAAATACGGCCAACCCGTTCTTTCTCGCCCTTACCGTCAATGTCTGGCATAAATCCCCGCATCTCGACCACCCAAAGCCGTCCATCCGCATCGAAAGTAAGCACTACGGGGTCCTGCACCAGGGGCTCTGCTGCAACGAGTTGAATTTTTAAACCAGGTGAAAGTTTAAAGGTTAAGAGTTCCTCGGCCGGGGTAAGCACGGGAGATGGGCCTTCCTGGTCAGTCATTATTTTGTTACCAGTAAAGCTGGAATACGTAAAACTTATCAACAGTAAAGCAACCATGAACAACTTTCCCGGCATTGCGCAAATCATATTTGAATGTATAACTTCTTTCTAAATTTTTGTTTGGAAATTAATAACAGCGTTGAGGTAAATGGTCAATGGTGGATGGTGAATGGAACAAGCGATTAGCAATTCATGATAGCTGAAGGCTATATTGAAATTGCGTTGGGAAAAAGATACAATTAACAAGGACAAGCCGAAAACCTACCGAGGAAGCTTTATTTTTACCTGCTTAACGATCAACCAGCTACCATTAAACATCAGGTTATCCATGTCAAATCCGAACTTCCAACTTTCCATCAATCTCTCAGGATTTGCAAAACTTTACCTGATTCCTATTTTCCTACTTACCATGTCGATAGGTTTCTCGCAAACCACCACCGTTACCGTTTCAGGCTTGGTTAAAGAAAATACTACAAAGGCCGTGGTGTCCTATGCAAATGTGGCTTTAAAAAAGATAATCGACAGCAGCTTTATTTTAGGCACTATAACGAACGAAGAAGGCCGTTTTAGTATGGCCAACATAAAAAGCGGTGATTATTACCTTGAAATTTCATCCGTTGGGTTTCAAATAAAAACAATGGCAGCGCTCGTAGGACAGCTGAGTTCATTTTTAGACCTGGGAACCATAGAACTTATAAAAGAATCAAAAACACTAGCAGGCATTACCGTAACCGCAATAACTGAGAAAGGGGTTTCTGACAGGATGGACAAAAAAGTATTTACAGTTGCCGACAATGTGAGCCAAAGCGGTGGTTCTGTATTGCAGGCCATGAATAACCTGCCGGGGGTTACCACTTCACAAGATGGCAAGGTGCAGTTACGTGGCAGCGATAAGGTAGCCGTTCTAATCGATGGTAAACAGACTGCCCTTACAGGTTTTGGCGGCCAAACCGGGTTAGACAATATCCCGGCTTCGGCTATAGAAAGAATCGAAATCATCAACAACCCTTCTGCCAGGTACGACGCCAACGGCAATGCAGGTATCATAAATATTAT
>JBBJOD010000160.1:0-9338 GCA_037721715.1 Chitinophagaceae bacterium
TTGTACCAGATGTTGCGCTTGGTGCGCACACCGCTTCCCTTGGCCTCGCATTTTATGATAAAAACTCTTTCCCGGAAAAGTACCGTAACGGTGCTTTTGTAGGTCAGCATGGCTCCTGGAACCGATCAACACTCTCTGGTTATAAAGTAGTATTTGTGCCTTTTAAGAACGGTGCACCTGCTGGCCCACCTGAAGATTTTTTAACTGGCTTTATTGCTGACAATGATAAAAAAGAAGTCTATGGACGGCCTGTGGGAGTAGCAGTTATGCCTGACGGTTCGCTGCTCGTTGCCGATGATTCCGGGAATACTTTATGGAAAATAAGTGCTGTCAAATAAACCTGCTTATTAAAAAAATTTATTAAAGTGCTCTCAAATGAGCGCCTTTATTGTTAAGGTTTGTTACACCCTCTGTTATATTTAACTGGTAAAACATATCCTCCATTCTCTCCCATCCATTTTTTTCGTAAACAATCTGCGCAATATAATTGTCATTAGCCGTTTGAAGCAGCAACCAGCCTGCACCCGTCTCCTTCCCCAGCACCTTGGCAGCGTTCAACAACATCTTGCCTATTCCCTGTTTTCTTTCCTTTTCATGCACGTACACATCATTTAAGAGCCATGTTTTTTGTAAGCCCACTGATGAAAAAAGAGGATAGAATTGTATTAGACCAACAATCCTTTCTTCTTTAATTGCTATCAATACAACTGATTGATTCAAGGTCAATCGATCAGTAAGAAACTGCCTGCAGCCTTCCACGTCAGACGCCTGACCGTAAAACAGGCGGTATAGGTCGAACAAAACAGACAATTGATCAATGTCTTCAACCGAGGCTTGGCGTACTTCAATCATTTATTAAAAGTATAAACTGTTGTAAAATACTAAACACTAACAATATACGATTAAATTCCGTTTAGTTTTTATCCCCATCTGTGCTAAAAACTAAATACCAATCGAACCCCCGTGATGGAATCATAGAGTTGGAGGACTCACTTTTTTAAAGATGGGGACTGTGCTGCAAGGTTCACCATACATAATGCTTTTTGTGACCGGCCGTAACAATTTTGTAATTTCAAGATAAGCGAATTCACCAATGGTCAAATCTCCGCATCCTTTAACAACCACTCTTTTGTCGGTATAAGCCTCCATATTTATCGAAGCTATATTCTTAAGGAAGAGAATCCTATGAAGAAACTGTTCATCTCCAAAAACAACATCCCTGGCGAAAGGCTGAATATAAGAAGCAAGCAGCATGTACGCCCAAACCGGAACAATGGCGTCAGCACTACAGGTAACCGCTACATACTTATTTGAGTAAATTGAAAAATCAAAGTTCTTTAGCACTTCGCGAAAGTCTTTTTCCTTTAAAATCAAACCCATAAATAAATAATCCTTCACATCAAATACAGCCACTTCCCCTTTAGGATAATAATGTTCCAGGTTAAGTTCCATCAGGGCACTGTCTGCCACCTTATTAATTATCGCATCACTCATACTAAGTTTTTTAAAGGTATGAAGTTACGTTGCTATTTATTCTTATCAAGCCCATCACAGTACCAGCATCAGATAGAACGAAATACTGTTGCAGCAACTACAATGTAAATAGCTGGAAATATCTTTTCATTAAACGGCCGCTTTTAAACTGTCTGCTCAACAAAAAATTTAAGGCAGGCCTTTTCACAGGCCTGCCTTAAAACATTGTTACGGGAAATTTTTATTGGTTTACAAAAATTTTGACCTATTATCTTTAACATCAGCTGATTTTTTTAAAGCCTCTAACGACCTGAACCCACTCATAGATTTCATCTGCATCTGCATGCTGGTCTGCTGTTGCTCAATACTTCCTGCAATATTAGGCTTTGCGCTTACATTTTCCGGTTTAATGACAAACACGCCGCCATTGCCTGATATTGGTGGTGTCGTTTTATTTAACCATTGCTTACTTAATGAAGCTCCTATCACTTTGGCTTCCTGGCCAACGTTAGGAATAACCGGTGAAGAAAAGCTGATGCTGTCTGCTCTTTGTACCTGGGTACCAGTAGCTGCCGCAGCGGCCTCAATTGTAATGGCTTTTCCTAACTTTTTTATTATCTGTTCTGCTTTCATTTTATTACGAAGTATAAATTCAACCTGCGGACGCGCTTTTGCGGCAGTCATGCTCCCTTCTTTGTCAATTTCAGTAACCATTGCCACTACATACTTATCTCCCAGGTCATATGGCTCAGAAATATCACCTTTATCTGCTTCAAATATCCAGCGAACCATTTCGCGGCTGCTTCCCATTCCCGGCAGCATATTGTCAACGGGCTTTATATCGTTTGCCAGCAGTTTATTATACTTATATTTATTTACATTGGCTTCAAAAGCCTTCGCATTTCGACTTTCTCCTGCAAACTGGTTTGCCATACCAGAGGCGGCGTTTTGAGTTTCCTGGCTGGCAATAATTGGCTTTGTCAAATAGGCAACTTTAAAGGATGGTTCAAAATTTCTCTGGTTCAGTACTTCTATATAATGATAACCAAAAGAAGTTTTAACCACCTTTTTATCACCTGCGTTACCATAAAATATTGTTTCGGCAAATTCTTTGGCGAGGGTACCAAATTGCTGGGAAGAAAATTCATATTCGCCGCCCTTGTCCTTACTGCCAGGATCTTCACTGTATTGAAAACATAATGGGGCAAAATCTGCTCCGCCCTTTATAGCGGCGGCAATACTGTCAATTCTCTTTTTGGCAATACTGTCTGCAAGACCGGTCTGTTGTGTATTCACCAGGATATGCCTTACTTTAACACTGTCAGGCATACTTCTTTTGTCAATAACTTTGGCGAGCGAATAGTTAGAATTATCAATATAAGGGCCAAATACAGTACCGTTTGAAGCAAGAGTTATGGAATCAGCATTGGGAACCTGCATCTTAGACTTCAAAATATAACCATCGAAATAATTAACTTCAGAACCATTGCGAACAAGAAAAGCTGGAACATCGTTGGTTGTTGCAAATTCATTTTTTAGTTGAAGCAACTGGTTATACAGTGCTGCTGTATCATTCTGACTTGGCGCAGCATTAAAAACGACATAAGAAATGTTACGGGTATTACCTTGCTTAAATTCATCCTTGTGTTCATTAATGTAAGAGGTAATATCCTGGTCACTTACACTTAATGAACTATCAGGTATGGAGGAGTAAGGCACATTTATATAAGAAATTGATGCTACAGTACTGTTATCTGTGTTAATTTTTTCAAGCATCCACTTAGGTACATAGGATGTGTTAGCAAGCAGTGCAGTATACTTTTCCTTCAAGCGGTTATTTATGAGAGACGGCAAATAAGCTTCTTCAAATTGGGTAGCCATTGGGTTATTCTTTTGCTTCCTCAGGTTGTCAATAGCCGACCTGGCTGCGTTTGCATCATATTGTCCTGTTTGTTGATTCGTAAATTGCTGTTTGAGATCCTGGGGTGGATTGTTTCCAAAAAGAATATCGTTGAGTTCCTTGGGACTAACTTCCAGGCCTAAACGCTTGTATTCCTCTTGCAACACATTTTCTTCGATATACTGGTTCCATACCTGGTCTTGTATGTTTTGCTGCATCATTTCGTTTACGGGGTATCCGCTCGCCTTATATTGATCTTCAACCAGCTTTTTCTTTTTTTCGAAATCAACATATTCAATATCCTGACCATTTACGCTTCCCATGGTTGTTGATGTGTTATTGAACATTCCTCCTCCTCCCCTGCCTCCAACGAAAGCATCCATTAACAAAAATCCCACTAAACTAAGCGCTATAACTCCGAATACAAGCCATGCTGCTTTTTCCCTTATTTGCTGAATGATCGACATATTATAATTTTATGTACCGTTTTTAATACAATTAAAAAAGAGGGCAAAAATAAGGTAAAAATGGTTACTAACAAAGTGTGGAAAACCCACCAAAAGCAGCATCAATTAAGGATTTCAGCCCCGGAAGTAAGTGCTAAATCCTTTTTTAAGCTGTGTTAATCTGTACGTGGTATAACTATTGGATACATCGTGAAACGTGTATCAACATACAGAGGTGTATAAGGTCATTTTTCTGTTGACAAGCCTATTATTTCTACCTTCCCGACTGTGGGTAGTTGGAAACTAATTGATGCTCCTACTCTGGCAAAAACGAATAACGTGTATAAATTAACACTTGTACCTTACACATTAACAGCCTGGCTTAACTTTATTTTTACCATTGCTTTTTAATGCACCTGTGTGAAGAACAGGCTGTAATGCATAACCAAACTGTATTTTGTATTGTTAATTAACTGTGCAATGGTGTGAACAATACCTAATATTGATATTTCCTAGTCACTCGAAATTTTCTTTTACACTAATTCACAGTCCTAATAGTAATAGTTAATTTTATAAAAAAGGATATTATTAAATACTATGATAGTTATTAACAAGACTTCAGCGTTTGAAAATATTGAGAAAAGAGGTTTTCTTGACATGGAGGTAGATCCAACACTCGATTTATTTTTTGAGATTGAAAAATTAAAAAAGCAAAAGAATGCCGTGATATTGGCGCACTATTACCAGGAGCCGGATATCCAGGATGTTGCCGACTACATCGGGGATAGTCTTGGACTGGCACAGCAAGCACAAAAGACTGAGGCGGATATTATCGTTTTCGCTGGGGTTCACTTTATGGCTGAAACAGCAAAAATATTGAATCCATCAAAAAAGGTATTGCTTCCTGACCTAAAGGCGGGTTGCTCTTTGTCTGATTCGGCTCCTCCGGCATTGTTTAAAATATTTAAAAGTAAGTACCCGGATCACCTGGTTATATCCTATATAAATTGTTCTGCCGGAATTAAGGCGCAAAGTGATATTATCTGTACTTCATCCAACGCACAGAAGATTGTAGAAAGTTTACCTCCTGAGCAGCCGATCATCTTTGCACCGGACAAAAATTTAGGCGCTTATATCAACAAGCAAACTGGCAGAAATATGGTGCTTTGGAATGGTGCGTGCATGGTGCATGAAATTTTTAGTCTTGAAAGAATAACCGGCCTCAAGGTAAGGCACCCGAAAGCCAGGATAATAGCCCATCCTGAATGTGAAGAGATAATTTTAAGCATTGCGGATTTTATTGGATCCACCACTCAATTGCTAAAGTACACGGAAGTAAATGAAGCACAAGAGTATATTGTTGCAACTGAAACGGGCATTCTCCACCAAATGCAAAAAAATTCTCCGTTTAAAACCTTTATCCCCGCTCCTCCTAATAACAGCTGCGCCTGCAACGACTGTCCTCATATGAAGTTAAATACATTGGAGAAAGTGTACTTATGTATGGAGTACGAGCAACCAGAATTATTAATGGATGAAGAAATTAGAGTGGCCGCTAAAAAGCCTATTGACCGAATGCTTGAAATTAGTGCCCGGTATGGATTGTAATGCACTTTTATCTGCAAAACATTCGATATACCTGTAAACATCACTATATTAGTTTCGGAATTTACGGTCTGAAATTTGTAAGTCTCTGCTTTCCTGGTAGCTGAAGTTTAAAGGGCGTTCTCTTTTGATTTTTGATAATCCGTGATTTATTCTTAAAGATGTTGTTTGACAGTTACTAAAGGTATTCATTACGTTATTTTCAAAAAATATGGAGAAAGAACCAATTTCGAAATCTTTTAGGATCTGGATAGCAGATGACGATTTTGAGGATTTTCAGTTAATTAAGAGAATTCTTGAAGAAGATAAGATCAATGTGCATTTATCTCATGTGGAAGACGGTCAATATTTAATTGATATACTCAAAGCCCAGAGTAAATATATAACGTTTGGTGAACTGCCTAACCTTATACTACTTGATCTTAATATGCCGCGAAAAAATGGTCTTGAGGTACTAAAAGAATTAAAGGAACATAAAGTACTTTGTAGAATTCCGATTATAATTTTCACCACTTCCAAAACAATAAAAGATATTGAGAAAGCTTACGAATTAGGTGCCAGTTGTTATGTTACCAAGCCACAAACTGGAGAGGAATGGTTTACTACGTTGGGTTTTTTGTCAAACTTCTGGATTAATTGCGTTAAATACGCAATCTGATATATTATACATAATCCTATACGAGCGTATCATAAGATTGCTTATATTTGCATAACTGATTTTTCTACCAAAGTTGATAGTTTCTATTATTTGCACTACTTTTTAAGTTGAATACCCTATAATTAACGACTTGAATTCTTTTCCTGGACGTAAATTATCCTCAGTTTAATATACAGTGAATATAGTCTGCGCGGTTTAATACGCTCTTGGGCTTTAACTGGGAAATTACCTGGTTTTTTTTAATAGTAATTTAATTCTGTAGAATTAATTACCCAAACAAAATTAGAAATTAGGCTTGAAAGGCAAACTTACGGCAGGTGAGTAAATGGTATATAAATAGTATGTATCAAATACCTGGAGCTCAGTCTCTATTTTAATTTTAAAAATTATTACCCACGTTATGTTGGAAAAAATTATGGATCTGGTATGTTTTTCTCACCTGCGTTGGAACTTCGTTTTTCAAAGGCCCCAGCATTTGTTAACGAGGTTTTCTGTAGCGAGTAGAGTCTTTTATATTGAAGAGCCAATTTTTACCGACGATTCGAACTATTGTCAAATTACCAACTCGCAGCGAAATATTTTTGTAGTGGTTCCATATCTAAAAAAAGGGATGACAGAAAAGGAGAATTTCTCTGCCACTGAAGAAATGTTAAGTGTTTTATTCAGTGAACACAAAATAGAGGATTATATTTTTTGGTATTATAGCCCCCTCTTCCTTGCTATTAGTACTAATTTTCAGCCTACCCTGATTGTTTACGATTGTATGGACGAATTATCCGCATTCAAATTCGCACCAAAAGAGTTGAAAGAGCGTGAAAATGACCTTCTGACAAAGGCTGATCTTGTTTTTACCGGCGGTCACAGCCTTTTTGAGGCTAAAAAGCACCTGCACAGCAGTATTTATCCGTTCCCGAGCAGTATTGATAAGGAGCACTTCTTAAAAGCCAGAACGATCTCTAATGATCCAGTTGATCAAAAAGATATTCCTCATCCCAGAATTGGTTTTTACGGGGTGTTGGATGAAAGAATGGACCTGGAATTAATAGGTTCAGTGGCGGCCGCTAAACCAGAATGGCAGTTTGTACTAATTGGTCCTACCGTTAAAATTGATCCGGCTACCTTACCCAGGTTGACTAATATCCATTACCTCGGTAGTAAATCCTATCAAGAGCTTCCATCCTATCTCGCTGGATGGGACATATCCATCATTCCCTTTTCATTAAATGAATCAACACGTTATATCAGTCCTACGAAAACACCTGAATACCTGTCTGCAGGTAAACCCGTAATCTCATCATCCATACAGGATGTGGTCAAAACCTATGGAGTTAATGACCTGGTACAAATTGCAGATTCGCCAGAAGACTTTATAAAAGCGGCTGAGTCAGCCTTAAATGTAAGTGACCGTTCATCGTGGTTGTTAAAAGTGGACGAATTTCTTGAGCATATCTCATGGGATAAAACCTGGAACCAAATGATGGAGCTGATCAATGATAAGCTGGCTGGCAAAGTAGAGGAAAAAAAAACTTATAACCTAAATTTAAAGGAGACGATCTATGTTTGATTATTTAATTGTAGGCGCTGGATTTGCTGGCTGCGTATTAGCTGAAAGATTAGCTTCGAGAGCCGGAAAAAAAGTACTGTTAGTAGATAAAAGAAACCATATAGGTGGAAACGCTTATGATTTTTATAACAAAGAAGGCATCCTGGTTCATAAATACGGTCCTCATATTTTTCATACTAATTCTAAAGAAGTATTTGACTACCTGGGACAATTTACTCCATGGAGGCCGTACGAACACCGTGTATTGGCCAGTGTAGATGGTCAGTTAGTGCCTATTCCTATTAATCTTAATACTATCAACAAGCTATACGGCTTAAACCTTTCTTCAGAGCAAGTAGATGAATTCTTTAATTCTAAAGCAGAAAAGATTGAAAGGGTTAAAACATCTGAAGATGTGGTAGTGAGCAAGGTTGGAAGGGAATTATACGAGAAGTTTTTTAGAGGTTATACCCGTAAACAGTGGGACCTTGATCCATCTGAACTGGATGCCTCTGTAACAGCCAGGGTACCAACGCGTATTAACAAGGATGACAGGTATTTCACCGATACTTACCAGGCAATGCCGGCTCACGGATATACTAAAATGTTTGAGAAGATGCTTACCCATCCAAACATTAATGTGATGCTTCAGACGGATTATAAAGAAATTGTTGATACAATTCAATATAAGCAAATGATTTACTCAGGGCCTATCGATAGCTATTTTGACTATTGCTATGGTAAACTACCCTATCGTTCGCTTGAGTTCAAGTTTGAGACAATAGAAAATGAAAAATTTCAACCTACGGGAACAGTTAACTATCCTAATGAACATTCTTATACCCGTATTACTGATTTCAAATACCTGACCGGTCAAAAGCATCCTAAGACAACAGTCGTATATGAGTATCCCAAAGCTGATGGAGATCCTTACTACCCGATTCCCAGAACAGAGAACGCTGAAGTATATAGAAAATACCAGCAGTTGGCTTCACAGATGGAAAACACGTTTTTCGTGGGAAGGCTGGCAACCTATAAGTACTATAATATGGACCAGGTGGTGGCACAGGCATTAACTTTGTTCAAGAAGCTGTCTACCAAAGGATTAGAGACCTATGTAAATGGAAATACTTCTACGTTTCCAGTAATGAAATCCGCAAATGGAATGGGGAAGCCATCCAATGGCTTAGGCGGACTTTAAAATAATATTGTTTTTAGATATAGCCACCGGGTGAAACTGGTGGCTTTTGTATGCCCAAGTGCATTTTAGAGATCCACAGATGCACTGTGAATTGTATAGCAGTTGATATAAGCCAAGGGCTGTAAGGACGATCGATTTTTAATTATGTAAATAATTTTTAGGCGGGAATGATATTTTATGTCATCTATTAAAGAGCAACAATGTTTACTGCAAAGATTATGAGGCACAGGCATAAGTATTATCATTATTTGAATGATGATCTAAAGTCGGTAAAGGAAGAAACGTTTTTTAAAATCATTTTCTCAGAGCCTCTGGAAATGAATGCTTTCAAAGAATGGTGTGAAAGAAATGGTGGCTTGTATGATTATGATAAGGAGAACAGCTGTCAACGTGGTAGGTTGCCCAAACTTGAAATTTTCAAAGATGAGATTTGTTGGTGCGATATAATGTGTTATTATTTGCTCCATGTACAAGGTTATAAATTTAAATCTGCGCTGTCTCCATATAAAGGT
>JBBJOD010000161.1:0-9333 GCA_037721715.1 Chitinophagaceae bacterium
ATTGCTGAAACGCTGCACGATGAAGTGGGAGCAATACTTTCTTCTTCCAAATTGCATTTACAGGGTATTAAAAAGAACGGGCTCGATGACCGGGATATAAAGTTATTCGACAAATGTGAAGAGCTTTTAGATGATGGGATTCAAATAGTTCGAGGAATTTCTCATAACCTGCATTCGAATATTTTGAAAGAGTTTGGCCTTAATGAAGCTATCCGGCATTTCATCAATAAAATAACCCACGACAGCCTCATAAGGTCCACTACTTCTTTAGATAATGGTTACACCACTTTGAACTCCGAGAAGGACATAAGCATCTACCGGATGGTACAGGAACTGATCAACAATATTTTGAAGCATGCCCAGCCAAAGGAAATTAACATCCGTTCTGGCTATGACAATAACCAGTTACGCATTACCATTTCGCACGATGGCAAAGGTCTTACTCAGCTGGAATTCGAAGAACTGCGTTACAGAAAAGAAGGCCTTGGTTTAAAAAGCATACAGAACAGGATGATACTGCTAAAGGGCGACATCATTTTTTCAACCGGTGGCAATGGCTACCACATTGTAATCTCCGTACCCATCAATCCTACTTCGGTATGAATAAAATAAAAATTGCCATTGCCGACGACTACAAGATATTTCGGGACGGTCTAAAAGTAGGTTTGGGCGCTGACGAAAACCTGGAAGTTATTCTTGAGGCCGATAACGGTGAAGAATTGTTAGCGGCACTTGAGAAAAGTTCGCCTGATGTCATCATTATGGACCTGAATATGCCCATTATGGATGGAATGGAAGCCACCAGGCAAGTTCGAAAAAAATTCAATGCCATTAAGATCCTGGTTGTAACCATGTATGAAGATGATAAGTTCATCATTCACCTGATGGAACTGGGTGCAAATGGATACCTTTTAAAAAACGCACATTCAGATGAGATTCGCAAATCCATCTATGCCGTATACGAAAATGGGTATTACTTCAACGACCTTGTAAACAAGGCACTGTTGAAAAAACTAGTTTTGAAAGGTAATCTAAAGCCTTCATTCAATACAAACATCGAGTTAACAGAACGTGAACTGGAAGTGCTTAAACTTATTTGCGAAGAGAAAACGGCTGCTGAAATTGGAAAAGAGATCTTCCTGAGCCCGCGTTCGATAGAAGGAATACGCCAACGCCTGATCGAAAAAGTCGGTGTCCGCAACACTGCCGGCCTGGTTATGTTTGCAATCAAAAGTGGTATTGTGTAAATCGTTCCCCACTTTTTTCCGGTAGGATTTATTCTGCAGCAACGGCTTTTTTAGGAGCCGCGTGATTATAAAAGAAAATAGTCATGGTCCATGGTTCCGCTATAAGCCACGTGTTTATCGAACATCCACCAATTACATTTAGGATTCAGAAGTTTCCATATCTGCCGGAGGAGACGGATTCATAGACAATGGTATGGCCGGCATTATCTTTTCGAAATTTTCATCTATAGCGTAAAGGTCATAACTGATGTAATTTTCGTTAGATTCCGCTGTTGCAACTGCTCGTATGGCGCTCGACCTGGCTTTCAGTTTGGGCTCCGGTATCGCCTCTTGGTCTATTGACTGGTTTACTTCTTGTTTGCTTGTATCTCCTTTATATTTTACCGGTATGAACTGGAGGTAGCCATTTCTTGGAATTCGTTTTACCAGTTTGGAAAACTCATCGGATTTCTTAACCTGGAATATAGCGATGTTAATCTCCTCTTCCACCAGTAACTTCTTTGCGTTTTTACTTCTTTGCAATAAACGAATGTTCTCATTTAAAACCCTTTTCCCCTTGCCATAGGCATAGACTACCAGGTCGTATGTTTCCCTGCTGGTCTTAGATTTCCGTAAGTTGTTTTGAAATATGAAGTAAATAAATTCTTTGTTGTTGTAATACTTGATTACTGTTTCCCTATCCAGGGTTTGAGGAATAAACACCACTTGGCTACTCATTGTTCTTTGATTAGGTTTGAAAGATATACAAGGATTATCTTTCATCAAGATATAAGACTTGATCTGAAATACAAAGTATTCGGTAACCTTTTTAATAATGCCGATGATAATTTCGGTGTACCCGGAAAATGAAAACCTGGCAGGTCTACATCCCAATGCTTTCTGCATGAAAAAAAGCATCTGCCAGGTTGGTTTGAGCAGCGGTTCAGCCCTTTACTATTTCAATTTTATTACTTCCGACCCTGCCAGCAGGTACGCTCCTGCGCCATAAACTTCCCAGCTTTCTGCAGTAAAATTCCTTTTAGGGTCGGCGCCTATTGGTTGCACCCAGCCAACCCGCCCTTCTGCCGATACCAGTGTATTTAAACCCTCCCAGGCTTTGCGTACTACAGGAAGGTATCTTCCCTTATCTAAAATTCCGTTATTGATTCCCCAGGCTAAAGCATAACAATAAAATCCGGAGCCACTGCCTTCGCCACCGGGGTAAGAAGCAGGGTCAAGCAGACTCGCCCGCCAAAGCCCGTCAGCCTGCTGGAGCGTGATAATCTTTTCAGACATCTCCCTGTATGTATCCAAATAAAAATTACGTGTTGCATGATCTTTGGGAAGTTCTTCCAGCAATCGCACCAGGCCGCCCATCACCCATCCGTTACCTCTTGACCAGAAAATAACCTGGCCGTTTGCTTCGCGTTTCCCCTGTCCCTGGGTGTTAATAAGATAGCTGGCATCACGCGCAAAGAGTTTTGCTTCCTTGTTGTATAGCAGGTCATACGTTTGTTTGAAAAGTGAGTCGTTGAGTGCAAAATAAGAAGGGTCTTTGAGAGTGACGCCTAGCTTTATCAACGTGGGCGGAGCCATAAACAATGCATCGCACCACCACCAGGCAATCCCGTTTTTCCTGGTTTCAGGCCCCGGAACCGCTCTCATTTTTTGTACCGTATCGATGGTGGACTGTATCAGTTGCCGGTTATTTTTAAGCCGGTATAAATCAATATAGGTCTGGCTGATGGCTATATCATCCGCATGGTCATACCTGCGTCCTGGCCTCCACCCGGTTCGTTGCCCGAGTGCCATCAGCGAATCAAGTATGAACTTTGCCTTAGTAGTTTGGTAAGCCGCTACAACGCCGGCGTAAAATGCGCCGTTTGTCCAATCTGTAGGAGCATGGTTGGGATTTTTCAATTGCCAGTCGGTAACCTTGTTCATCGATTGCCTGATATATTTCTTATTGAAAACATCACCGGTTGGTCCCTGGCTATTTGTTTCGTTTGCCGAACCCGTGGTTTTGCGGGAACATGAATAAATACCACCCGAAAAAATCGAAAAGACGAGGAAAATGTAGATGACAGGACAACGGGCAGACACAAGTGATGGTTTTTTCATTTGTACAAGAATTGTTTTTGAAATTAGGGGCAAAAGGTATGAATTAAAAAGTGGATTAATCGTTTCTATCCCCTCCAGGTTCTTATCACCGGCTTACCGGCCTTTTTCTGCATAAAAACTGTTGGTTATAGTGCTTTATCCGGATGGCTATGCGCTATACGTCCAGGAGATGGGTACAGTCCAGTGTGCATTTCTTTTTACTACTCTCAAAGGCCAGTTCTATGATCCGGATGGTGTTGTAACCGTGTTCCGGTTTTTCTTTCTGGGGTTCACCGGCCATAATGGTATTGTACAGGTTAACGTAAAAGCTTCCGTAATTGCCTTCCAGCGAAGGATAGTTTCTTTTGATGACCATGCCATTCTCTTCGGTATGAAGTAGTCCGAAACTGCTTTCAGGTTCTTTTCCCCAATCTGCTGAGGCAGGCAATTTGCCGGCTCTCAGTTTTGCTTCCTGTACATCTTCTCCGTATTTGATGAAGGAGCCTTTAGACCCGTGAACCATATACCGCGGCCCAGGTTCGCGTATGAGCATGCCCGCATGTAAGATCACTTTTCCGAAATCATAATGTAACCATATATTAAAGAAGTCATCAACTCTTGCATGGGGGCGCTGCAACCTAATATCGGCTGTAATAGCCGCAGGCAGGCCAAACAACATTAACGCCTGGTCAATTACATGCGGACCCAGGTCGTATAAAATGCCGCTGCCCGGAACCAGTGCTTCCCGCCATGCCTTTGGTCGGGCTTCCGCACGATACCTGTCGTAATGTGCCTCAAATTCATGTACATCCCCCAGTAATTGTTTGTCTAGTATTTCTTTTATTGTCAGGAAATCGCTTACATAACGACGGTTCTGGTATACACTCACTACGGTGGAACAGCCCTTAGCCATATTTACCAAAGTCATGGCCTCGGCGGAAGTAATGGTAACAGGCTTTTCAATAACTACATGTTTACCGGCCTCTATGCATTTTACGGCAAAGGGAAAGTGGGTTTCATTGGGCGTGGTAACTACAACCAGGTCAATATCTTTATCAGCTAACAGGTCATCGATGCTGCGGACCGTTTTAACAGACGAAAAATTTTGCTGCACCTGATTGCCGCTGCGTTCTACGATGCTCGTCAATGTAAATCCTTCGATAGTGGTAACAAACGGAATATGATAAACTTTTGCTGATATGCCATAGCCTACCATACCGACATTTAATTTTTTCATTTGATTATTTAACTGAAAATAATAAAGATTAGAATAATGCTCTTTATGGGTTAAACAAAGCAATTCCAGGTTGACTCTTCCTCACCATTGAGCATTGACCATTCACCCTTCACCATAAGCATGAACCTTTCTGCAGATCATCCGGAGCGATTCTTCGATATTGCCGTCAGCGGTTTTAAAAGAATCGGCGTCGATGGTAATCGGTGCTCCCAGTACAACTAACGGTGCTCCATATTCGGGGCACCTGACCGCCTGTTCGAGCGTTAATCCGCCTACAGCCTGAACCGGTACCCGCACAGCTGCCACTACTTCGCGCAACTGATCCAGCGGTCCCGGCATCACCAAACCCCTTGCGGCTATGCCACGCCTTTCATCGTACCCGGTATGGTGAACAATAAAGTCACAACCCAGGTCTTCGAGCCACCTGGCAGCTGCCACCTTGTCCTCACAGGCAAGGTTATCGCCCATCACTTTTCCGCCAAAATCTTTTCCGGCTTTTACCACACATTTAATTGTTTCTTCATGGGCCCTGGCCATCACCACCACATGCGTAGCTCCTGCTTTGAACATCATTTCTGCCTCCAGGTAACCGCCGTCCATTGTTTTCAGGTCAGCTACTATCGGGATTCCGGGAAAGGCCGCCCTTAACTTTTTTACACCGTGCAGGCCCTCTGCCAGTATAAGCGGCGTACCGGCTTCCAGCCAGTCAAAACCCACTCGGATAGCTAAGTGAGCTGTTTCAAGTGCCTCATCGATGTTTGTCAGGTCAAGCGAAATTTGAATGATTGGTTTCATCATCGGATTTTTTTCAATGTTAAAAGTGATAATGAGTACAGGTAATCTGCAAACATTCGTACGCCCATGGTATATTCCGGCACAACATATCATTTTATTTGTAAACGGCCCTGACTTCCTTTACCTGATTAAATGCCAGCCGTTATTGACAAAACAAATTTTTTTTCTGAATATTGAAAACCCGTCCCCGCCAGTGATTGCAATTTTCTACAACAACTCCGCAAAAACAACCAGGTAAAAGTGTTCCGGTATTAAACCATTCAAATTTTTATGTCAGGTATCAACTTATTCATTTCTTACTCTCACAGGGACAATACCGATCTGGAGCAGTTAAAAGAATACCTGAGTCTTATCAAGTTTTGTTTTAATCCTGGTCAGGTCATCATCCAAACCATTGTTATCATAAGGATGATTGAAGCTTTTGATATATACCGGTTACGGGCATGCGCTGCGGCAATTCCTGGTTTAAATAGAGGTGCCGGTTATAATTAAATCTCCGGGTAACAATATGGAACAGCTTTCACTTACATCATCCAGAATAATCGTACAATGCTTCCAGACCCTACAGCTCTTGTTATGCATCTACAGCAACTGTTAACAGCATTTGACAAGAAAGGGGCTGGCGAACTCTGTAGCAAATTTATTGCTGCTTTGTATAACAGTGATGAACCATTTTCTCAAAAGCATGCGGAGAAAATAATGCAACTGCTTCGTAACAAGCGAATGTTTCACTGGATGCAGAAGACAGGAGATGCACTGATACAAACTGGAAGGCATACGCTCAAGATAAGGCGCCTGTATGCACAGGCACTTTCAGACCTGGCTTGCTTGACGGCGGCGGTGGCCGTATTAAACAACCTGGTATCGGATTAAGAATCTTCCAGGAAGGGGATGAGCCAGGTAACAACTAAACAATCAGCCGGTAGATGTTACCACTCCTGCGCTTCCAGCATCTGCCGCACAGAATTTTTCAATTGTGGCGATGAATTTTTCAGGCGCATTTCCCAGTAGTCACCACCGTATACAAATATTAGTTTTGCATCCTGTTTCTTTATTTCGGTTTCCAGGGGCATAAGCACCATCCTGATGACCTTTACTGTATTTTGCGCCAACTGCGTGGCAGTGGCGTCTTTTTCACTTTCATACCTTATTTCAATGTCGATCTTCTGCGCGGGCTTTACTACTTTCCTGGTTGGCGTCTTTTTGAGAAAATAGAAAAAGGTTCCGGCAAAGGCAATCAGTGAAAAGAAAATGTATACAATCGGTTCATTCATGTCATCTTCCTCCTTTTGAATTTCATTGATTTTTTTTAAATTTTTGTGTAGATACATCTGGGGATTTTTTAATTGGTAAGGGCTTATGTAATTGAACAATGTAGCCTCTTCAATTTCTGTTCCATCCCTTGAAAAATGGCAGTAAAACAGCTTTGCTGAAATTTAACTCATACCCCGTTGGTAACATTTTATGTAAATTTTTTCTCTCACAAAATTTATTCCATTATATCCGACTAAGCTGCCGGGTAAGGTACAGGGGCAAGGTGATATCTTTTAGGGTGACCTTTATCCATCTTTATTTTATCATATGCGTAAGTTTAGTGAAATTGTATGACGAATGTTATGAGCCCACTAATACGAAACCTGTAAAAAAATGAAATTTTCAGCCGTTGTAAATTATGCTCCTGCAAGAGGATCTGTTGAGATCCGTGAAATTTTAAAGCCTGTAATAGGAGAGGAAGATGTGTTGCTTGAAATTGAAAATGTGGGCGTTTGCGGCAGTGACCTTCACCAGTGGATGGCAGATCAAAGCTGGCCGGTTAATTATCCCGTTGTGTTGGGGCACGAATTCGGGGGTCGCATTGTTGAAACGGGTAACCGGGTGCACGGCTGGCAGGAAGGAGACCGGGTGGTAAGTGAAACGGCGGCCGTTATCGATACCAGTAACCCGATGTCGCGCAGGGGGTTGTATAATCTTGATCCTACCCGGAAAGGATTTGGTTACGGAGTAGACGGCGCAATGACGAAATTTGTTCGTGTACCGGCACGATGCCTTCATCAAATACCAGATGAACTCGCTTTTGAACAGGCCTGCCTTACCGAACCCTGTTGTGTAGCCTTTAATGCCGTTGTAGAAAATGCCAGGCTGAAGCCGGGCGACCGGGTGATCGTTCTTGGTCCCGGCACCATAGGCATTCTATGTGCCGCCGTTGCCAGGCTCTGCGGCGCTGAGGTGGCAATCGTAGGACTTGAAAATGACAGGCACCGCCTGGAGATTGCCAGAAGTTATGGCTGTGAACCTATCGTGGGCGATGCAACTGCCTGGGCTAAACACCGTGACGGACTGGGGGCCGATTGCATCATCGATGCTGCAGGTTCAAGCGCCACATTAAAAGTTGCCATGGACCTCGTTCGTCCGAACGGACATATCAGCAAAGTAGGCTGGGGACCTCAGCCGCTTGGATTTTCAATTGACCCGCTTGTACAAAAAAATGTAACGCTGCAGGGCAGTTTCAGTCACAACTGGCCTATCTGGGAGCGTGTTATCGCCATGCTTGCCAGCGGCCAGCTTGATGTAAAGCCTATCATTGGCGGCGTTTGGCCAGTAACTGCATGGCAGGAAGCTTTCGAAAAAATGCACAGCGGGGAAGTAGTTAAGAGCATACTCAAACCTGTTTAGCATGCATTATACATACTGCTATCTTTAGCATGCCAGGTCTGGCCTTAAATCAAACAAAACATGCGACTTCAAAATAAGGTCATCATTGTTACGGGCAGTTGTACGGGTATTGGCAAAGCGATCGCTATTCGTTGTGTTTCAGAAGGAGCTTCCGTGGTGGTACATGGATTAGAACGCGATCTCGGTGTAGCTGTTGTAGAAAAACTGGGTTCCACCAAGGCCTCACTGCTGATTGAAGACATTACTTCAGAAGGGGCACCGCAGCGCCTTGTAGACCTGGCAATGGAAAAGTTTGGAAGATTGGATGCAGTTGTTAACAATGCAGCACTGGTGGTGTCGTCAAATATCCATACCACGGACCTGCCTTTTTTTCGCAGGGTGATGGAAGTGAACACTTATGCACCGTTTGCGCTTATCAGGGCGGCCTTGCCCCGGCTTTCTGTTAGCGGCGGCTGTGTGCTGAACATCGGCTCTGTAAATGCCTGGAGCGGCGAGCCGAACTTGTTGCCCTATAGCGTGTCTAAAGGCGCCCTGATGACCATGACGCGCAACTTAGGCGACACTTTACACCGGGAAAATGGTGTACGGGTAAACCAGATCAATCCCGGTTGGGTACTTACTGAGACGGAAATCCGGCGAAAACGCGAACATGGGCTTGCTGATGACTGGTACAAGGCGATTCCAAAAGTGTATGCCCCGGCCGGTCGCATTCTGTGGCCGGAAGAAATAGCTGCAGCGGCAGTTTATTGGCTGGCTGATGAAAGCGGCCCCATCAGCGGCCAGGTGATAGACCTGGAACAGCATCCCTTTATTGGCAGAAACCCGCCGAAAGACGAGACGACGATAAAGAGTGAGGAGTGATGGGGTGAATGGTGAATGGTGAATGGAATTTTTATTGTGAGCTGCGAGTGATGAGTGATGGGTGAATGGTTAATGAGTAATGCTAGCGATGAAATTTGGTCCCTGGCGCAAGTGTTCCAACGGGTTCGCAAGTGCACAATGCCTTAGGGTTCTGCCAATCGATAACGGCACAAGGTGTTCGCCGGAACCCGTTTGGCGAATTTCAAAAAGTGCACTATCATATTGATAGGCCCGGCGAAACACTTGCGCCAGTGACGGGGTTAATGAATAATGACAGCGAAGAAAATTCGTCCCTGGCGCAAGTGTTCCAACGGGTCCCAAGTGAACAATGCCTTACAAGTTGCCAGTTGGACAACTCGTGCCTTAGGGTTCTGCCAATCGATAACGGCACAAGGTACTGTCATAAAAACCAAATAATTTTAGTCACTATTTTCATTAGCT
>JBBJOD010000162.1:0-9311 GCA_037721715.1 Chitinophagaceae bacterium
TAAAACATTTATCGAGGCCGGCAGCCACATTGACTCTGTCTTCCCAAACTTCTTTTTTCCCCCTGTATATGCCTTCTTTAGGATAATGTTCATGACCGTCAACATGCCTGATATATGCATAGGAGTAATCAAATCCCCTGTTCAGTGGATGAGCGGGCCAATCAGGAGCAACCCCGCCAAGGCCCTGCAAACCCCATTTTCCTACCAGGCTCGTTGAATAACCAGCCCTCTGTAAAATAGACCCGATGGAATAGGTATCCTGCAATGCTTTGTCGAACTGGTTGTTTCTGACATTGGCATGTCCCTGACTAACACCCAACAATATGGAAGCCCTGGAAGGGGCACAAACCGGTGCGGCACAGTAGTGATTGGTCAACATGGCACCGTTTTTAGCCATGGCATCCAGTGAAGGGGTGAAATGCCAGGGCTCGCTCCTGTTTTTTTGTTTCATGCGCTGGTTTTGCCAGAAAACGCCGAGATCACCCCAACCCATATCATCAACCAACACAAAAATAATGTTGGGCCGCTTTATATCCCGGAGTTTCGACTGGGAGCGCAAAGTGCCAGGGATGATACCAATTAATAAAATAAATAGAAAGAGGAGAGCATTTTTAAACAAAAATTTCATGAGTGTTTTTGAACTGAATGAATATATACACATTTTAGTTATAATAATTAATGACTGGTATTTGTGAAATCAGCCAACAATTAACCTGGGCTGAATTTCAATTTCATTATTTGTATCAACTTTATTTCCCGTATTCAGGGTTCTGTACCAGGGCCGAATTGGTTTGAAGGGCAATAGTGGGTATGGGCCATAGGTAATCGCGGTCCTTATTAAATTTACGGGTACCGATTTTTGTTCCCTGGTAATTGAATATATCTGCATTCATTACTGTTTCTGCTGTTCGCCAGCGACGGATATCGAAGTAATATAAGCCTTCACCGGCCAATTCAATCCGTCGCTCGTGGCGTATTTCCTGGCGCATTTGTTCCTTGGTTAAGCCGGGATTGATTTCAGGCATTTTTGCGCGCAGCCGAATTAGTTTCAATGCGTCATAAACGGTTTTATCCGGTCCTACGACTTCGTTCTGTGCTTCAGCGTACATTAAGAGCACGTCGGCATAACGCAGGAAGATATAATTCAATTCCGATTCATTCCCCGCCTTGAGACGGGCTGGCACTTCATTGTCTTTATAGACGGTATATTTTTTCTGCCCGAAACCTGTTTGGGGATAGGTGTTGGCAGTAACCGGCAACGCCTTATACACCGACCCTGGATAGTTAATCGTAGCGTACAGGCGGGGATCACGGTTCCTGTATGGGTTTGCGGGGTCATAACCCGAAGTGGCGTCCTTTATTGGTTTACCATTCGCCATATAAAAGTCGTTTACAAGATCTGCCAGCGGTGCCACCGTATTAAAAGCATCTAGACTGATATCCATACTATGCACATATTCAGGGAACTTGTATTGCAGATCAAAGATCACTTCCGAATTGCCCTCATTTTCAAACAGGAAAGTTCCACGGGAGTCAGGAAAAAGTGAATACAGGTTCAGGTCCATAACCGATTTGGCTGCTGCAGCCGCTTCCGCCCATTTGCCTGACCAAAGAAGAACCCGTGCCTTCATGGCATAAGCTGATCCTTTTGTAGCCCTTCCTTTGTCGGCCTGTGCATAGGAGGCTGGCAAACCTCCGGCGGCTTCATCGAGATCTTTTATGATTTGAGTAAGCACTTCGGCAGCCGGGTTGCGTGGCAGATTGGCCTGCGTTTCAAAGTTAGGAGCATCCAGGATTAGAGGCACCCCTCCATATAAAGCCCAGAGCTGCGAATAAAAAACAGCCCTCAGGAATTTGCTCTCCGCGACCAGGCGATTTTTCAGGCTTACGGGAAGGGAGGTTACCGGTATATCGTCGATTTTTGCCAGCAGGGTATTTGCCCTGCCAATCCCTGAATAACACTGGCCCCAACAGTTATTAATAACCGCTGAATTAGAGGCATCATGAATTCCGGATGCTATGAAAATAAAGCCATTGTTATTTTGGTACATGTACGCATTGGGAGTAACATCTTCAAAGTAAATCGCATTGGCGCCGCTCAAAAGCGCATTGCCCAGCAAACTGGCGTAGGTGGCATTTACAGCGGCAATGGCATGTTCCTGCGTTTTGAAAAATGTTTGCTCCGTGAACCGGTCGGTAGGCACGATATCCAGTTTGGTGCAGCTTACCAGTGCCAGAGCCATTCCAACGGATAAAAAATAGTTTCTCATTGCTCCGATAATTTTATAAGGTAAAAAAGTTGATTAATGTTTATCATCTAAAAAGACAGATTGAGGCCTGCAGTTACCGTTTTCGAATTCGGATAGTCAACACCATCTTTGGTGAGCAAGCGCTCGGGATCTGTTAATTTAAATTTGCTGAAGGTGAGGAAATTCTGCGCATTTATAAACAGCTTCAAATTATTCACATAAATTCTTTTAAGCAAAGAGGCTGGCACTGAATAACTGCACTGTATATTTTTCATCCGCAGGTATGATGCGTCACTTGCCCAGAAACTGGAAGTTTGAAAGTTTTGCGGGTTACCCGTAGTGCCTGTTGTTAAGCGTGGCAGTTTGGCATTCGGATTTTCCGGGGACCATGAATCAGTTAACCAATTGCGGGTTACGCCGGCGCCATTGTTAAACGGCCTCGAAAGGTTGCCTGTATAAATGGTATTCAGACCTGCAACGCCCTGGAAGAAGGCGGTTAATTCTATGTTTTTGTATTCTACACCCAGGCTAATACTATAAGTATACTTTGGGATCACTAGCCCGATCACCTTGCGATCGTTATTATCTATTATTTTGTTGCCGTCGAGATCCTTGAATTTCAGGTCGCCTGGCTGGGTGATGGCATTTTGAAAAGGACTGGCAGCTATCTCTTCTTTACTTTTGAAGATACCTATTGTTTCAAGCCCGAAGAATGAATTAATCGGGTCACCCTCCCGGGTGATAAGGTTGCCACTATAGTATATCTGGCCCTTTAATTCCTCTACATTATTGTTTACACGCATCATGCTACCACCCACATTGAATTTCACCTGTCTGATCGTATTCCGGTATTGGCCGGACAACTCGTAACCTTTATTTGACACCGACCCGATATTTTTGATAGGGCCGTTCAGGTTGCCCACCTGGCCGGGGATGGATATTTGCCGTAAAATGCCGGTTGTAAGGTTATTAAATACTTCTATTGCAAAAGTTAAGCGGTTATTGAAAAAGCCGGCATCTAACCCAATATTCGTCATTGTAGTCACTTCCCAGGAAATCCGGGGATCACTTAAAGAAGTGATTGCTGCACCGCTTACCACCGTATTGTTGAAATTATAATTCTGCCCGATAGATACCGCATCTACGTAGCTGAAAAGGGCAATCTTCTGGTTGCCCAATTGCCCCCAGGAAGCACGCAATTTCAGGTTGGAAATTTGTTCAATATCGTTCAGAAAATCTTCTTTGTTGATGCGCCAGCCAACAGATGCCGAGGGAAAAAGGCCCCACTGGTTTCCTTTTGCAAACCGTGATGACCCATCGTACCTGAAATTTCCTTCAAACAAATATTTTTCTTTAAAACTATAATTTAAGCGCCCGAAATATGACGTCAATGCCGACTTGGCCGAGGTGCCTGAAACGAGTGGGTTGGTACTTCCAGCGCTTAGTTCGGTAAGTTCATTGCCAAGATAACCCTGGTTTTGGGCCCTGAAATTTGAGTTCTCAAAGGTTTCAACGCTAAATCCGAGTAAGGCACTTAACTGATTCCTGCCCGAACTTTTGCTCCAGTTCAAGGTATGAAAATTAGTAAGGTTCAGCTCGTTAAAAGTTTGTTGTATAACACCACGAGCAGGGATGTTTCCCATAGGGGAAATTACGCCTGTACCGGTATTCGTAAGATTAATTAAAGGGTTTGCAAACTTTTCGTTCATAGTCCACAGGTTTGCCGCTCCGGTTACTTTATAAAAAATATTCAGGGGAAGCTTAAATTCGATGTAAGCCGAGGCCAGTGTTCGCTGTGATTTATTGGTATGAAAGCCCTCGAAAGCCAGCGCATAAGGGTTCCGGAAAAAATTATGCCCGGGCACCCGCACCCATTGATCTGCATAACTGCCGTCTTTAGCTAAAGGCGCCTGCATCGGCAAGCCACGGTAGATCAGGCCCATTAAACCGCCTTCGCCATTAGCATCGTTGGTAGTATAACCGCTTTCAGTATTCACCCAGTAATTGGTCCTGAGGTTAGCACCAATTTTTACTATTTTGTTTACTTCAGATGCCAGGCTTATATTAAAGCTATATTTTTTTGCGAAAGTGTTTACCAAAATTCCATCCTGATTAAGGTAACCAAGCGAAGCGGAAAAGGTGGTGCGATCGGAGCCCCCTGAGAAACGCAGGTTGTGCTCCTGGATAGGCGCATTTTTAAACATGACATCCATCCAGTTTGTATTTGCGTATTTCCATGGATCAGTTCCTGAAGCCACCCCTGCTTTATATTCATCTATCAGGCTTTGTGCATATTCCAGGGGCCTTCCCTCATTTACCAGCGCCTTGTTTTTACCTTCCATGTATTCAACAGCATCCGTAACAATATTCTCAGGCACCTGTAGGATGCTTTGCGAACCGAAATAAGTATTGTAGTCTACTTTAAGGCTTCCTTTCTGACCCGTTTTGGTTTTAATAAGTATGACGCCATTTGAAGCGCGGTTGCCGTAAATGGCAGCAGAAGCTGCATCTTTTAAAACAGAAATGCTTTCAATGTCAGCAGGGTTAACGTCACGCAGATCGTATTCAATACCATCGACAAGAACCAGTGGATTGGCATCACTCAGCGTTCCTATGCCCCTGATGCGTATGCTTCCAACGTCGGCCCCCGGACGACCGGAAGTCTGGTTCACATATACACCCGTTGCGCCCTGCAAGGCAAGGGAGGAATTAGTGATTGGCCGGTTTTCAAGAAATTTTTTGTCTACCGTTGCGATCGAGCCTGTAACATTTACAAGTTTCTGAACGCCATAACCCACAACTACCACCTCCTCCGCATTATCATTTTTCCTTTTCAAACTAATAGCAAGGCTGCCTGGTGATGATACCGTTCGTTCAACCGTTTCAAATCCCACATAAGAAAAAATAAGTGAGCCGCCTTTTTCTGGAACCTGGATAGAGAAATTACCGTTCTTGTCTGATGAAACGCCGGTATTGGAAGCCTTCTCTATTATAGATACATTTTCAAGTGCATTGCCTGCATCATCGGTTATTTTTCCTGTTACCATAAAAGGAGGTGCTGGCTTTTCATCAACATTCCCTTTGTTTCGCAAAAGCCTTTCTTTAATTGAAATATTTTTTCCGGAAAGAGAATAGGTAAAAAGCTGCTTTTTAAACGTAAGGTCCAGCATTTCAACAAGATTCATATCGTACACATCCAGGTCAACGGGCTTCATTTTGCCCAGGTGCTCTTTGGCATAAATAAATCTATGACCGGATTGTTTTTCTATTTCCATAAATACTTGTTTTACATGAGCATTTTTTACCGTTATGGAAATTTTCTGGCTAAAACCATTTCCTGCTACCGGCAGGTAGCCAATAAATAATAAAATAGCCCATAGTTTCGTCACTACAATAGTTTTAATAAGCACCTTCCGCCGGCATCGGTTAAATGCCAAAAAAGCAAGAAATTTCATAGTTTGAAAATGTTTTAGTTGAAAAAAAATAGTACAGCGATTGTTTTTAAAAGTTAACTAAAACCGACGGCCGTTCCGTTTGATATACGGATCGGCCTGATTTTAATGAGCGCTTAGTTCCTGACAATTATCTTATTGCCCTCTACTGTAAAGTGAACCAGGTTTGTTAATTCAGGTCGTTGTAAAAACTCGGAAGTATTCACCTGTCTTGATATTTTTGCCACAGATTGATAGGGTATTTCGTCGACATATTCAACCTCATACTATCTTTCAACCTGCCGCATAATCGTTTTTATAACTGTGCCGTTAAAATAGAACCCATCATTCTTCCATGCCATCACTTCATCTATATCAACCGCTTTTACGATGCTGATATGATTAGCTGATAACCTTGCCTGCTGGCCCGGCTTGCTCTTTTTTCCCATATTTCAATGATTATATTCTGGGTAATATCTTCCGCTTCCGTTTTCTCTTTTATATAACTATAAACAAACTGATATACCAGCTTTATGTACTAATCAAAGATTTGGCGGTAGGCCTTTTCATCGGCCTTTGACAGTCTGGATATTAAATCCCTATCAATACTCATGGGCAATAGTAACATTTGCGCCCACATAATATGTCATTTTTTTAAAATCAGCAACTAGGCGCTTATGGCAGCAGGATTATGCACATCTCACATATCCTGGAGCAGATCCACTTTCTTAAATTTTGTAGTTTGAGAAGAGCTCCTCGTAAACTAGTCTCCAGGTGCCTGAAAAATGAGGCTTAAAGTCATCCGGGTGGTATGAAAAAGTACTTGCTATCCTTCGCCATAATTAGATTTACTATAAGGCTCTTGCTGAAGCAACATTCGTTGCACAAGCTTAGTTAATCTTTTAATCTACTCAGGTATCAGGTTATTCAGCGGCTAAAACAGGGCGTTTACAAGAAAGGTGCGGAAACAAGTATAGGTATTTCTTAAATTAGAAGAAAGTATAAACATGCCAGTGAGAGGTTTTCTGCTGATTATTTCGTTTTCCCTCATAGGGTTGAACGCATTGGCACAACTGCCCCAGCCGCTGCATTTTAAAAGCCAGCCTGTATTGGAGCAAGGCTTATCGATTGAACCCTATGCCCTGTTTTATGAAAACTCTTCCGGCGATACAACACAACCAATTTGGCAAGTAGCGCAGCAACGATTTACTCCGGCAGCATCGGCATCCGGTATAAAGTTTATGCACAATAGGCAAATGAAACGAACAAGCCAGGTTGTCTGGCTGCAGTTTCGCCTTGCTAACACCCACCCTTCAGATACATTGCAGTTGTGGTATGCGGGTGGCCCACATGCCTATTTATCCCTATATCTCAAGAGCGGTGTTGCTTTCAATTACCTGGCCAAAGGTGGCATGTGTACTGTTCCGGTAAACCAGCCACTGGGGCCTTTTGCTCTGCCTTTGATCGTTCCTCCGCTTACAACAAATCATTATTTTGTGCGGGTAACAGATTACCTTTTGCTGTTTGAAAAAATTGCCGGTGCTATTCACACAAAACAAAGCTATCAAAGCTATATTCTTAGTGAAACAACCAATATCAGGTCGCTCTTTTTCGCCATGACAATGATTATTGGTTGTTTACTGCTAATGAGCCTTTATTCTTTCTGCCAATATTACTTAAGCCGTGACAAAGCGTTTTTATATTATGCCTTGTATAGTGCACTTGCATTCTGCTGGATGATAGAATTTGCCAACCCACGCTTTGAACTAGGACTTACACCGGCTTTTATGCCGTGGCTGGCACATCCCTGGTCATTTTCATTTTCGCATATTCTTGGTCTTGTTTATGCACTTTTTTTAACGAATCTCCTTTCCGTTCCACAGCAGCAACTAAAGCTGTGGCGATTGGTCAAGCCGTTGATGGTTGTATTGTTCTTGCTGCAGTTAATGGTTGTTGTGCAACTTTTTACCGGCCTTTTGATTGATAACGCGGTTCTCTTTTACGTGGCAGATGCCCTACCTGCACTGCTTATGGGATTATTGATGATAATCGCTACCATCCGAAGCAGAAGTAGATTGAAATATTATTTACTGGTAGGTGAAATGAGCCTCTATTTAATTTCTCTTTCTCCATTGCATGGTATTTTTTTCCTTAAAAATGTATCGCCTCAAGTCAGTGCCATCTTCAATTATCCGCCGTTTTTTATTGCATTGGGATTATTTATCGAACTCTTTTGTTTTTCCCTTGCCTTAGCTTATCGGAACAAGTTGGTAGAAGTGGAAAAAAACAACCTGCAACAGCGATACGCCAATCAATTGGAAACGGAACTTGGCCAACGTACTGTTGAAATAAGAGAACAAAGCAGCCGCATGGAAGAACAGCATGCCGGCCAATTGAAACTGGCCTTCGAGCAAAAGTTGGCAGAAATGGAAATGACAGCACTCCGGGCACAAATGAACCCGCATTTTATTTTTAATTGCCTTAACTCCATCAAGCTGTACACGACAGATAATGAGGCAGCAAAAGCATCCGCTTACCTAACCAAGTTCAGCCGGTTGATACGGCTGGTGCTGGAAAATTCACGTTCCGAAAAGGTTACTTTAAAAAATGAACTGGACGCCCTGGAGTTATACCTGGAGATGGAAGCCATGCGGTTCAAAGACAAGCTACGCTTTGCTATTGAAGTAGCACCGGAACTTGACACGGAAATAATTGAAATACCACCTTTGCTACTTCAGCCTTATGTCGAAAACGCCATCTGGCATGGCTTGATGCACAAAAAAGAAGGCGGCAATGTGCACATAAAAGTAGCACAACCGCAAACGGACTGTCTGCAGGTTATCATCACAGACGATGGCATTGGCCGCATCAAAGCTGCTGCTTTAAAAAGTAAATCGGCTACCGCCAATAAATCATTCGGGATGAAAGTCACCAACGAACGCATTGCTCTCATTAATCAGATGTACCAGACCAATACAAAAGTGCAGGTGCATGACCTGGCGGATGCAGAAGGGAGGGCTGCCGGAACGGAAGTGGTACTGGAAATATTGATTTAAAATAGATTGTAAATAGTTCCTTAATTTTTCGTTCATGTTAAAAGCCATTCTTATTGATGATGAACCGGATTGTATTCGCCTGCTTTCGTTGCAGCTAAAAGAGCATTGCCCGCAAGTACAGATACTGGGACAATACACCAGCAGTGAAGATGGACTACAAGCCATCCGTGCACAGAATCCCGATGTGGTTTTCCTAGATATAGAAATGCCGGAAATGAATGGCTTTACTCTCCTGGAGCAATTGGGCGACATACCCTTTAGCCTCATTTTTATTACAGCTTACAACGAATTTGCGTTGAAAGCCTTTCGCTTCAGTGCTTTGGATTACCTGCTAAAACCATTGGATACCTACGAATTACAGGAGGCTGTGCGTAAGGCTGAAAAACGGCAACGAATAGACCAGAGGCAGCTGGTTATGCTACGGTCTCAATTGCAGGGCGGACAACATCCGCAAAAAATAGCCGTGCCTTACCAAAGCGGGATTGTATTTGTTGAGTTGAAAGATCTGGTGTATTGCGAAGCCGACAGCAACTACACAAAGCTTTATCTAGCCACTGGCAAAAGTTACCTGCTCA